>JBBSRD010000299.1:0-3730 GCA_038243415.1 Actinomycetales bacterium
GGGACCTGCTGCGGTCGACACCCGGTGTCGACCGCAGCAGGTCCCCGCTCGGGAGCACCCGCCAGACGGGCTGCGAGGCGTCCGCCTCAGCTGCCGAAGACCCCGCCGAGGCGGGAGTGGCGGTGCATGTCCTTGTAGAGCAGGTACCGAAAGCTGTCCGGGCCGCCCGCGTAGCAGGCCTGCGGGCAGAAGGCCCGGAGCCACATGAAGTCACCGGCCTCGACCTCCACCCAGTCCTCGTTGAGCAGGTAGACGGCCTTGCCCTCGAGGACGAAGAGCCCGTGCTCCATGACGTGGGTCTCGGGGAAGGGGATGGCCCCGCCCGGGGCGAACGTCACGATCGTCACGTGCATGTCGTGGCGGACGTCGAGAGGGTCCACGAAGCGGCTCGTGGCCCAGGCGCCGTCGGTCCCCGCCATGGCGGTGGGCTCGACGTCCTTCTCGTCGGTGACGAACGACTCGGGCGCCTCGACGCCCTCGACCTTCTCGTAGCGCTTGCGGATCCAGTGGAACGAGGCGGCCTCCCCGCCGGTGTTGCGCAGGGTCCATGCGGCGCCGGGGGCCAGGAAGGCGTAGCCGCCGGGCGCGAGGACGTGCTCCTCGCCGGAGAGCGTGAGGGTCAGCTCACCACCGACCACGAACAGCACCGCCTCGGCCGTGGGGTCGTTCTCCGGGTCGTCGCTGCCACCGCCGGGGGCCACCTCGACGAGGTACTGGGAGAACGTCTCGGCAAAGCCGGTGAGCGGGCGGGCGAGGACCCACACGCGGGTGCCGTCCCAGTGGGGCAGGCCCTGCGTGGTGATGTCCCGCATGGTGCCCTTGGGGATCACGGCGTACGAGGTCGTGAACTTGGCCCGGTCCGTCGTCAGCTCGCGCTGGCCGGGCAGACCGCCCGCGGGGACGTGGTACGTGCGCTGGACTGAGCTCATGCTCTTCCTCTCCTCAGGAGACGGCCGCGGGGCGCGGCGTCGATGTCGATGACCTCACCGGCCAGCCAGGTGCTGCGCACCACGCCGGCCAGGGCCCGGCCGTCGTAGGCCGATACGGGGTTCTTGTGGTGCAGCTTCTTCACGTCGACGACGAACGCGTCGTCGGGGGCGAAGACGGAGAAGTCTGCGGCGTAGCCCAGGGCGATCTGGCCCTTGGTCGCCAGGCCCACCTGCTTCGCGGTGTTCTCCGCCATCCACCGCACCACGTCGCAGAGCGTGTACCCGCGGCGCCGCGCCTCGCTCCACACCGCCGACAGGCTCACCTGCAGACCGGCCACGCCGCCCCAGGCCGTGCCGAAGTCGCCGGTGTCGAAGTCCTTGAGCGCGACGGTGCTGGGCGAGTGGTCGGTGACGATGCAGTCGATGTCGCCCTCCTCCACGCCCTTCCACAGCAGCTCGCGATTGTCCGCCTCACGGATCGGCGGGCAGCACTTGTACTCCGTCGCCCCGTTCGGGATCTCCTCAGAGCTGATGCAGAGGTAGTGGGGGGTGGTCTCGACGGTGAGGTGGACGCCGTCGCGGCGGGCGGACCGGATCATCGGCAGCGCGTCGGAGCTGGACAGGTGCAGGACGTGGACCCGCGCACCGGTCCAGCGGGCCCGCTCGATCACCTGGGCGACGGCGAGGTTCTCCGCCCCGCGCGGCCGTGAGGCCAGGAAGGCCGCGTAGTCGTCACCGTGGGGGGTGGGGGCGTTGTCGATGGCGTGCTCGTCCTCGGCGTGGACGATCATCAGGGCCCCGTAGGAGCGGATCTCTCGCAGGTACACCTCGAGCTGGTCGGGGTCCAGGTGGGGGAACTCGTCCACCCCGGAGAAGAGCAGGAAGCACTTGAACCCGAAGACCCCGGCGTCGTGGAGACCTCGGAGGTCGGCGAGGTTGTCGGGGACGGCGCCGCCCCAGAACCCCACGTCCATCCACACCTTGTCCTCGGCGACGTCGCGCTTGGTCTCCAGCGCCTCGACGGTGGTGGTCGGGGGGAGACAGTTCAGCGGCATGTCGATGAGGGTCGTGATGCCCCCGGCCGCGGCGGCCTTGGTGGCGCTCTCGAAGCCCTCCCAGTCGGTGCGCCCGGGCTCGTTGACGTGCACGTGGGTGTCCACGAGGCCGGGCAGCAGCACCTCGTCGTCGCCGAGCTCGACCACGCGGTCGGCGGTGATCCCAGAGGTCAGCGGCTCGATCGCGGTGATCACCCCGTCGCGCACGCCGATGCTGCGGGCCACCTCGCCTGCTGCGGTGATGACGCGCGGCGCGTGGAACACCGTGTCGAACTTCTCCTGCTGGTCGCTCATGCGGCCTCCTTCGTCGTGGTGGTGGTGGTCAGGATCGCCGACCGGTGGCGCGGCGCTCTCCGCGGGTGGTCGGTCGGCACGGGTGGTCAGTCGCCGCGGGTGGAGGCGCCCTCGGCGACGAGGCGGGGAAGCTGCTCGGCGATGCTCGCACCGATCCGCACCAGCAGCGGCCCCGGGCGGGTCATGCACTCGTCCAGGTCGTCGCTGACGTCGGTGAGGGCGTACGCGGCGGAGATCCCCGCCGCGCGCAGCGCGGGGAGCTCGAGGTCGAGGCGGCCGCACACCGCCACCGTGGGCGTCCCCACCGCTGCAGCAGCGGCGGCCACGCCCGCGGGGGCCTTGCCGCTGAGGGTCTGCTCGTCCAGGCGGCCCTCTCCGGTCACCACGAGGTCTGACCCTGCCAGCGCCTCGTCGAAACCGACGAGGTCGAGCACGAGGTCGATGCCGGGTCGCATGCGCGCGCCCAGGACCGCCAGGGCGGCGAAGCCGACGCCGCCGGCAGCGCCCGCTCCCGGGGCGCTCGCGTCGGTGGAGCCGGCGCCGACGGCCGCGTCGACGAGGTCCGCCCACCGGGCGAGACCCGCGTCCAGCGCGGTGACGTCGTCGGGGGACGCGCCCTTCTGCGGGCCGTAGACCGCCGCGGCGCCGTGGGGGCCGAGCAGGGGGTTGTCGACGTCGCAGGCGACCACCACGTCGCACTCGCGCAGCCGGGCGTCGAGCCGGGACAGGTCGAGGGCTGTCGCGCCGGCGAGGCCGCCGCCACCGTCGGACACCTCCTGGCCGTCGGCGCCGGTCAGGCGGGCCCCGAGAGCCGCCAGCATGCCGGCGCCACCGTCGGTGCTCGCGCTGCCACCGATGGCCAGCACGATGGTGGAGGCCCCGGCGTCCAGCGCGGCCGCGATCACGTCACCGGTCCCCCGGGAGCTGGCGGCGTAGGCCTGCAGCATCCCTCCGGGAAGCTGCCCGAGGCCGGAGATCTCGGCCATCTCCACCACCGCGACGTCGCCGCGGCGGGCCCAGCGGGCGTCGCGCTCCTCACCGGTCGGGCCGTGGGCGCGGGCTGACCGCTCCTCGTAGCCGGCCGCCACCGCCGCCTCGACGGTGCCGTCCCCCCCGTCGGCCACGGGGAGCACCGCGACCTCCACCTCCGGGGAGACCGAGGCGATCCCCTCCGCGAGGTGGCGGGCCACCTCGCCGGCGGTGAGGGTGCCCTTGAACTTGTCGGGGGCGAGCAGCACGCGGGTCATGGGGAGCCTCTTCGTCGAGGGCTGCCCGCCGGCAGGGCGCCGGCGGGCCGCGGGGGTCGGGCGGGCCAGGTGCGGGAGATCCTGGATCAGTCCAGGTTGGCGATCGCCGTGGGGGCGTCGATCCCCTTCTCGGCGAGGTCCTCGAACTCCACCACGCCGTCGATCTGCTGGCCCATGGAGATGTTGGTGACGCGCTCGAGCATGA
>JBBSRD010000300.1:0-3729 GCA_038243415.1 Actinomycetales bacterium
CTCACGTGTTACTCACCCGTTCGCCACTGATCACCCCGAGCAAGCCCGAAGATCACCGTTCGACTTGCATGTGTTAAGCACGCCGCCAGCGTTCGTCCTGAGCCAGGATCAAACTCTCCATCAAAGAAAAGCACCCACCCCAGCCGAAACCAGAGCAGGAAAATCCCGGCCAACAGACCAAGCATGGCAAAAAACCATCTCAATACTGTCAACCACAAACACACCACCACGAACCAGGTCCGTGGCAGCACATCATGGCATCAACCAATGCACACTGTTGAGTTCTCAAGGAACAGACGCTTCCCGAGATCCCCTCTGGGAGGAGATCGCCGGGGCAACTTCTCTAACCTACACCCGCTGCAGGCGTTCCGGCAACTTCCCGGTCCGTCCCTGCTGCGATGCCTGAACACTACAACAGGTTTTGGGAGCCTGGCGACGGGGGGTCGTGCCGGCGCTCCTCGAGCCTGGCAGGGCGCCGGGAGGTCGCCCGGGTCCAGCAGCGCCCGGCGGCCGTCCCGCCACCGCTCTGTCGAAGGGGGACGCCGCGACCGTGCGGCACGAGGCACCCGGTCCCCCGTCGGGCCAGGAGCCGCTCGAGCCGGGGACGGGTCGGGGACGCGTCGGCCGCGGACGACCCGGTGGGGTCGAGGTGGGCACCCCGGCGGCGTCGCCCGGGCCCCGACGCTCAGCTGGGGTCGAGGATCCGCTCGCGCACCGCGTACATGACCGCCTCGACGCGGCTGTGGAGCTGGAGCTTGTCCAGGATGTTGCGGACGTGGTTCTTGACGGTGTTCTCGCTGATGAAGAGGTCGCCGGCGATGTCGCGGTTGGACATCCCCCTGGCGACCAGGCGCAGCACCTGGACCTCGCGCTCGGTCAGGCGTGGCGTCGGCGTGCCGCTCGCGTGCTCCGACCGCTTGGACAGCGCGGCGAACTCGCTGAGCAGCGCCCCGGCCATCGCGGGGCTGATGAGGGACTGGCCGTTCATCACCGACCGCAGGCCGTCGGCGATCTCCTCGCCCGGCACGTCCTTGAGCAGGTAGCCGTTGGCGCCGGCGCGCACGGCGTCGAAGAGGTCGCTCTCCTCGTCCGAGACCGTGAGCACCACGATCCGGGTCCCCGGCGACACCCGCTTGATCTCCGCGCACGCCTCCAGCCCGGAGCGCCGGGGCATCCGCAGGTCCAGGAGGACCACGTCGGGCTTGAGGCGCTCGGCCTGACGGACCGCGTCCAGGCCGTCCCCGGCCTCCCCCACGATGTCGATGTCCCCCTCCGCCGAGAGCACCATCTCCAGCCCGCGGCGGTAGAGGGCGTGGTCGTCGACGACCAGGACGCGGACCGGCGTGCGAAGGTCGATCTCGGCGTCCGCCGCCCCTGCCTCCGGCGGCCCTGACGCTCCGCCCGGAGCCGTCACGGGCTCGTCGCCGGCGGTCGTCGCCGGCGCCCCAGGGGTGCCGGAGGCCGAGAGGGCGGCCGCTCGTCCGCGGCCCGTGCCTCTCTCGCCATCCACCACTCAGACTCCTTAGGGTCACGCTGCGCAGCCGTCTGACCGCTTTCCGTCACGGAGCCTAGAGGGCTGGGCTCCGAGGCGGTGCGATCCGCGGGGATTGCTCCCTGGATCGCACCACCCCGACCCTCTCACCTCGTGGTCGCGGTCTCCGCCTCCGACGTCACCGAGCGGGACCCCGACGTCCCGTCCGTCGCCTCGCCAGCGCCGCCCGAGGACCCGGCGGCGGACGCGAGCTCCCGCGCGATGGCGGCTGCAGCGTCCATGTCGTCAGCGAGGCGGATCACCCCGTAGCTCCACCCCCGACGGCGGTAGACCACGCTCGGGCACCCGGTGGCCAAATCCACGAACAGGAAGAAGTCGTGCCCGACGAGCTCCATCTCCGCCAGCGCGTCGTCCAGGCACAGGGGCTGCGCGACGTGCACCTTGTCGCGGATCACCACCTGCGAGTCGCCCAGCGGGTACTCCGAGCGCGCCACGCCCGCCACGTCGTCCACGAGGACCTGGGCAGCCGAGCCCTCGCCCTCCCCCGCCTCGTCCTGGCCGTCGTCGGCAGGCGCGGGGCTGCGACGCTCCACGGCCTCGGAGACCGGGACGGAGCCGTCGCGCACGCTCGGGTCCCCGTGGCGTCCGTGGCGCACCTTGCGGCGGTCCGCCACGCGCCTCAGGCGCTCCACCAGCCGGTCCAGAGCCTGGTCGAAGGCGGCCCCGAGCGTCTCCGCCCGCGCCTCGGCCCTCACCACGGGACCGGGGCCGCGCAGCGTCAGCTCGGCGCGGTCGCTCGTGCTCGCCTGCCGCGGGTTCGCCTCGTGCGACAGCGCCACCTCGAGCCGCTCGGCCTTGGGCGCCAGCTGCTGGAGACGTCCCAGCTTCTCCTCCATCTGCGTGCGGAGCGACTCCGGCACACGGGTGTTGCGGGCGTTCAGGGTGATCTCCACGGGGGATCCTCTCGCTGGTGCGGTGCACTCGTGGTCGCTGCCACGGTGGACCGCTCGGGTGCGGTCGTGCGGTGGCACGGGGCTTCTCGCACCCGTGCCGAGACAGCGGTCTCACTGCGCCGGCGGCCTCCCGTCCGGGCGGCCTCGGGCTGGTCGTGGCCACTGCGCCACGCCCTGGGGGCCTTCGCGTCCTACCGCCATGACGAGACGCTAGTGCGTCGGGTCGCGGGGGTCACCCGCGCCACGGCCACCGGGGGGCCGTGCGGCCGTCAGGGTGACGGCGCCGAGCACCACCGCGCCGACGACCCCGAGCGCGCGGGCCGACTCCTGGAGGGTCGACCCCGTGGTGACGACGTCGTCGACGATGACGCAGCGCGCGCCCCGCAGCCCCGGGCAGGCGCGGTGGGCGCCCCCCACGTTCGCCGCCCGCTCCGTGCCGCCCAGGCCCACCTGGTCGACGGGCTGTCGTACCAGGCCGAGCCCTGCGCGACCTGCAGCCACCGCCGGCCTCTCGTGACCGGTGGCCGCCAGCGCCGCTGCGGTGGCGCGGGCCAGCTCTGCGGTGAGGTCTGCGCCGCGGGCCCGCCGTGAGCGCCGGCCCGACGGCACGGGGACCAGGACCGTCGGGGCGGCTCCGTCTGCCGGGCAGAGCTCGGCGAGGCGCACCACAGCTCCCGCCAGCGCAGCCCCCAGCGCGGGGGTGAGGTCGTGGCGCCCGCGCTCCTTCCACGCGAGGACCACCTCTCTCGCGGCGCCCCGGTGCTCGAGCGCGGCGACGGTCGGGGGCGCTCCCGCGGCCAGCGCGGAGAAACCCACCGGCCGGGCACCCACCCGCAACGACGCGGCGCAGCCCGGGCACAGGGCGCAGCGCTCACGCCCGCAGCCTGCGCACCCGCGGGGAAGGACGAGGTCGGTGAGGTCGAGCGCGGCGCTGCGCCACGCCTCGGTCCACAGGGGCACCCGCCCAGCCTGACCGCCGGGAGCACCGCGGCGGGGCCGCGACCGCGGCGCCTGTGGACGGACGCCCGGTGGGCAGGCCCGCCGGTGGACGGCCCGCCGGGCGACGAGCCGGCGGACAGGGTCGGAAGGACGCGGCGCGTCCCTCACCCCGCGTACGCAGGGTCGACGACGCCCTCCAGCGCCGAGACCTCCACCCACCGCGCCCCGGCGCGCTGGAAGATCCTCCGGTCCGACGTCCCCAGCAGCAGCGTCCGCTCCCCGTCCCCGCCGGCCAGCGACACCAGCGTCGGAGCCTCCGGTCCGCCAGCGGCCACCGGGACCCCC
>JBBSRD010000301.1:0-3670 GCA_038243415.1 Actinomycetales bacterium
CACCCGGTGATGCTCAGCCGCTTCGCTGGTCACTGGTGACTGCTGATGATTGATCAATGAGTGTAGCGCTCAGAAGTTGACACTGACGCTGCTCGTTGCCTGCGCGCCCTTTCCCTTGATCCATCACACTGCTCCCATGGTGCGAGCGCGACGACCAGGATCCGTCTACGGGGTCGGTGACGAGCCGGACCCTCGGTTCTCCCTCGCGAACGAGCGGACCTTCCTCGCGGGGATCCGCACCGGGCTCGCCCTGCTGGCCGCCGGCGTGGCCCTGGAGGCGCTCGAGCTGCCCATCGCGCCGGGGCTGCGGTTCGCCGCCTCGCTGGTGCTCACCGTCCTCGGGGTGCTCGCCCCGCTCGGGGCGTGGCGCGGGTGGGCGCGCGACGAGCGGGCCATGCGACGCGGCGTGGCCCTCCCGGCGCCGCCGCTGGTGGGCCCGCTCGCCGTCGGGGTGACGATCGCCGGCGTCCTCCTGCTGGTCGGCTACCTGGCCCACCCGGCGTGAACGAGCCCCGCGGGGTGGTCTTCGACCCGGGGAGGCAGCCCGAGCGCACCGCCCTGTCGTGGCGGCGCACCCTGATGGCCCTCGTCGTGGTCGCGGTCGTCGGCGAGCGCCTGCTCTCGCCCGCGCTGGGCGGCGGCGCGCTGCTGCTGGGCGCGGGCGGGCTGGGCGCCGTGATGGTGCTGGCGGTGGCGTCTGCCCGGCGGGCCCGCGCGATCGGCGTGAGCCTGAGCGCCCGCGGCGACCTCTCCGGTGCGGGGGGAGCGGGGCTGTTCGCCGCGGTGACGGCGCTGTCGGCCGCGGCCGGGGTGCTCGCCCTGGTGCTGCTGGGGGTGAGGGTTCTCCAGGGCTGACCGGCGCCCGCCGGCCCGGTGTCAGGCGGCGACGGGCGCCATGGCCTCGGCGAGCAGGTCCACGGAGCGCAGCCGTGCCTCCCCGTCGGGGGAGGCGTGGGAGACGATCACCTCGTCGGCGTCGGCCCGACGGGCGAACTCGACCATCTGCTCCCGCGCCGCCGTGGGCGTGCCCACGGCGGAGTTGACGAGCATGGCGTCGATCTGGCGGCCGCCGGGGGAGTCCAGCAGGGCTTGCGCCTCGGCGTCGGACAGCGGGCGCCCACGAGCCAGGAGGGCCCCCACCCGGGCACGCCGGCTCGCGTCGAACTGCTCGCGGGCCTCCGCCGCGGTGTCGGCGACCACGGCGTTCATCCCGGCGATCACGTAGGGGCGGTCCAGCTGGGCGGAGGGCCGGAAGCCCTCGCGGTAGAGCGCCACGGCCCGGGTGAGCGCCGCCGGTGCGAAGTGGGAGGCCGCCGCATAGGGCAGCCCGAGCGCCGCCGCGAGCTGGGCGCCGAACAGCGACGACCCCAGGATGTAGAGCGGGACGTTCGAGCCGGCGCCGGGCATCGCCGAGACCCCGGGCACCCGGGACTCCCCGGCGAGGTAGGCCTGCAGCTCGAGCACGTCGGAGGGGAAGCGTTCCGCGGCCCCGGGGTCGCGACGGAGCGCGGCGGCGGTCACCTGGTCCGAGCCGGGCGCGCGCCCGAGCCCCAGGTCGATCCGGCCGGGGTGCAGCGCCGCGAGGGTGCCGAACTGCTCCGCGACCGCCAGCGGCGAGTGGTTGGGCAGCATGATGCCGCCGGCGCCGACCCGGATGTGCTCGGTGGCGCTCGCGACGTGCCCGATGACGACGGCCGTCGCCGAGGAGGCGATCGAGGGCACGTTGTGGTGCTCGGCGTACCAGACGCGGGTGTAGCCGGCCTGCTCGGCGCGGCGGGCCAGGGCGACGCTGGCGGCCAGCGCCTCGGAGGGTCCCTGGCCAGGGGTGATCGGTGCGAGGTCCAGCACCGAGAGCATGAGGGTCATGTTCTTTCAACGCGGGGACGGGCACGGTCGCTTCCCGCTGCCCGTCCATCCATGTCGTCACAAAAAGTCATCAGAGATGAGCCAAAGGTGAACTACCGGATGGCGCCAACCGTGACACGCCGACGCAGTGGCTAAACCATCAGTAATCAGGCGTAATGTTCCCGTGATGAGGACGCCTCTCGGACGGTGCGCGCCACGGCGCGGTCCACCGGGCAGCGCCCCGCCTCTCGCCTCCTGAGGACCGCCCCGCGACGTGCCCGCGCCGCGACCGGTCCCGTCTTCCCCCGACGCGCGGTGAAAGAGACCCGATGACCACGATGACCCCCCCCACGCACGAGCGACGGCACGGCGCCGCCACGCACGACCGCCGCGAGCGCCTCACGCCGCTGCGCGTGCGTGAGCCCTCCGCCTGGACCGTCGCCCCCTGGGGCCAGGGCACCGGCCCGTTCTCCACGCTGTCCGTCGCCGCCGACGCCGCGGTGCGAGACCTCCAGGCCCGCTGCCCCCTCGACCTCTGGCTCGTCACGCAGGTCGACGGCGACCGCCAGCGGGTGCTGGCCGCCGCCGGTCCCTGGGCCGAGCGCTCCGACGCCGCCGAGCTCGCCTGGCCCGCCGCGCTGTCCACCCAGCTCGTCGCCGACGGGTGCCCCGCGGTCAGCCGCGACCTGGCCCGCACCCCCGGGTTCGCCGCGCGGGCCGCCGGCCAGCAGCTCGTCCCGAACGGGTGGGTCGGCGTCCCGCTGGTCTCCGCCCACGGCGCGATGTACGGCTCCCTGTGCGGCCTCGCCCGCTCCGCGCAGGACGCGGCCCTCGACGACGCCCTCGAGCCCGCGCAGGTCATGGGCCGGCTGCTCTCGACGATCGTCGCCGGCGAGCAGGTGGTCGAGCAGTGGGAGGCCACCGCCGCCGCCACGCGGTCCCGCCTCGAGCGCGACCAGCTGACCGGCCTGCTGGACCGCCGCGGCTTCAACGCCGCGCTCGCCGCCGAGGCCAAGCCCTCGCGCCGCTTCGGCACCCCCACCTCCCTGCTCGTCCTGGACGTGGACGACCTGCACGTGACCAACGAGTCCGAGGGCCACGCCGCCGGCGACGCGGTCCTGGCCGCCGTGGTCCAGGTGCTGCAGGAGACCTGCTGGCCCGAGGACGTGGTGGCCCGTGTCGACGGCGACGAGTTCGCGGTCCTCGCGGTCGAGTGCGACGCCGTCTCGATCCGCGTGCTCGCCAGCCGGATCAAGGTCCGCCTGCGCGCCGTGGGCGTCAGCGCGGCCGTCGGCTGGGCCACCGGCAAGCCCCGCGAGCCCCTCGACCTCGCCTGGGAGCGGGCCGAGGTGGCCATGGCCGCGGACAAGCGGCGCCACCACCGCCGCTGAAGGTCCCGCTCACCAGCAGGGCCTCGCGTTCTGCTGGCACGATGTGCGCGCAGACACTGGTGCCCGCGCCGCCGGCGGGGGGCCAGCTCAGAGCCGAGGAGTGGCCGTGTTCGAAGCGGACGACATCAGGGACTGGCGCGACATGCCCGTCGTGGACGAGGCCGGCGACAAGCTGGGGTCGCTCGAGTCGGTGTACTTCGACACCGCGACCGACGCCCCGGCCTTCGCCGCGGTGAAGACCGGGCTCGTCAGCAAGCGGCTCGTCTTCGTCCCGCTCGGCGGTGCGCGGGTCTCGCCGCGCCACCTGCGCGTCCTGACGCAGAAGATGGTCGTCAGGGACGCGCCCACCATCGATGTCGACGGTGAGCTCACGGCGGACGCCGAGCCGGGCCTGTTCACCCACTACGGGCTGGACTACCGCCAGGGCAGCACCG
>JBBSRD010000302.1:0-3651 GCA_038243415.1 Actinomycetales bacterium
AGGCCGATGACGCCGGTCGCGACGCCGGACGCGGTGCCGTCGTTCGCGCCCTGGCCGAGGTCGATGATGCCGACCGCGAAGGCGATGAGCTCGAGGAGCAGGAACACGCCGAGGGTGACGACGAGGCCGGCCCAGATGGGGCCCCAGCGCACCTCGTCACCGCGCTGCGGCGGCATGGTGATGTTGACGGGGTCGTCGCTCTCGGTGCGCTGCGGGGTCCGCGAGCGGTGCTCGTCGGCGGGGGCGACGGTCTCGTCGTGGACGCGGTCGTCACCGTCCCCGAGCCGGACGGAGCCTGAAGGGTTGCTGGACATGATGATCTCCCAGTGGTCGGGGGCGTGAGGTGCGGGACCGCCCTCGTGGGGCGTCCCAGCCGAGCCGGCAAGATGGCCGGCCGCTCGGGCACAGCGGTGCCTTACCGCGTAAACGTAACGCCGGGCACAGCACGTGTCACGTCGATCACCGTGGTGTCACGGAATGTTCACTCCGTGTGACTGGTATCAGCCGGTCGCGCGGAGCGCCGCCACGGCGGAGACCGCATCGGTGTCGGCGATGACCTGGCCGTGCTGGAGCACGACGCCGCGGCTGCACAGCCGCTCGATCATCCCGAGGTCGTGGCTGACGATCACGAGGGTCTTGCCCTCCTCGCGCAGCGCCTCGACGCGGGTGAGGCACTTGGCCTGGAACGGCTCGTCGCCCACCGCGAGGATCTCGTCGATGAGGAAGACCTCGGGGTCGGTGTGCACCGCCACCGCGAACGCCAGACGGAGGAACATCCCCGAGGAGTAGTGCTTGACCTCGGTGTCGATGAAGCGCTCGATCTCGGAGAACGCCACGATGTCGTCGAAGCGCTCGGTGATCGTCGCCTCGTCCATGCCGAGGATGGCGCCGTTGAGGAAGACGTTCTCGCGCCCCGTCAGGTCGGGGTGGAACCCGGCGCCCACCTCGATGAGCCCGGCGATGCGTCCGCGGACCCGCACCTGGCCGGCCGTGGGGCGCATCACCCCGGAGATGAGCTTGAGCAGCGTCGACTTGCCGGAGCCGTTGAAGCCCAGCAGCCCGACGGTCTCCCCCTGGGTGATGGTCAGCGAGACGTCCTGGAGCGCGTTGAAGGAGTTCCCGAGGTCCTTGCCGCGGGCGAGGTAGACCGCCAGCTCCTTCAGGGACCGGGTGCTGCGCAGGTGGAAGCGCTGCGAGACGTCGGAGACCTCGATCGCGGTGGGCGGGACGGTGCTTGCGGCACTCACGTCACAGCTCCTGGGCGAATCGGCCCTCGACCCTGCGGAAGGCCAGCTGGCCGGCCACGAGGGAGAGCGCGGTGATGACGAGGGCCAGGCCGGCGTGCCAGAGCAGGTTCGGGGGCAGGACGTCGGGGCCGATGCCGTCGCCGAGGGCGGCCGGGTACCAGAAGGCCCAGTGGAACAGCTCGACGGCCACCGTCACGGGGTTGGCCTGGTAGAGCACGAGGAGCCAGGAGTCCGGCCCAAAGACCTTCGCCACCCGCTGCCAGTTGTAGAGCACCGGGGACACCCAGACCGCGACCATGAGGACGAGGTCCACGAGGTTCTCGAGGTCGCGGAACAGGGCGTTGAACGCCGCGCACAGCAGCCCGAGGCCGGTGGCCAGGCCGACGATGATGACGAACCCGAGCACGGCGGCGAGCAGCGGCACCGCCTGCGGCCGCCACCCCGCGACGACGGCCCCCACGAGCAGCACGAGCAGCTGCGGGACGAAGTGCACGATCGCGACCCACACCGACGCGACGGGGAAGAGCTCCCGTGGGAGGTAGATCTTCTTCACGAGGTCCGCGTTGTTCACCACCGACCGCGTGGCGTTCGCGAGGGACTCCGAGAAGAGGTTGATGGCGATCATCCCGGAGAACAGGTACACCGCGAAGTCGGGGATGGAGTCCCGCAGGTTGAGGAAGACCCCGAGGGCGAGGAAGTAGACGACGTACTGCACGCCCGGCTTGACGTAGCTCCACGCCAGGCCAAGCACCGAGGCGCGGTAGCGCACCCGTAGCTCCTTGCGGACGAGGAGCTGGAGGAGGTACCGGCGTCGCGCGACGTCGAGCAGCCCGGCGCCGTGCCCCGGCTCGACGAGGTCGCCGCCCGCGTCGCCGCCACCCCGCCCGCCTGGGGCGTCGGCCCGGGCGCTCACCCGCGCGCGCACGCCCCGGTCTGCGGGGCGGCGTGCTCGCCCGGCTCGTCTGGTGCGGTCAGGCCCAGCGACGCGCGCCACGCCTCCACGGAGGCGAGCCCCTCGATGCCGTCGCGGTAGTCCCGCGCCAGCGACGGCCACTCGCGCAGCAGCGCCT
The DNA here is from genome assembly GCA_038243415.1 of Actinomycetales bacterium. Taxonomy (GTDB): domain Bacteria; phylum Actinomycetota; class Actinomycetes; order Actinomycetales; family Quadrisphaeraceae; genus CADCUY01. Next base: position 2,318 of record JBBSRD010000302.1, read on the forward strand.
CGTGCACGCGCACCGAGCCCCGCAGGAGCGAGGCGAACCGCGCGGGGTCGCGCCGGTACCAGGCGCTGCCGGTGCCGTCGGCGGAGGAGACCAGCGCCGAGTCGAACTGGCTGAGCATCCACCAGCGGGCGTCCATGTGCGCCACGTCGACCTGGGGGTTGGTCTCCGCGAGGGAGTCGACGCTGCGCAGCTGCTTGACGATGCCCGAGGCCGCCGACGCGAGGATCGCGAGGCGGTTCCTGGGCACCTCGAGCTCGCGTCCGCGCCGCGGGGGCTTGCGGCGCTTGACCCGCGGGTACTGCGCGGCGTCCGGCTTGTAGGTCGCGTCGTCGAAGGAGGCCCGCATCGCGCGCACCTGCGCGAGCTTGCCGGGCAGGTCCTCGTGCATCTGGCGCCAGCCGGCGAGCACGTCCTCCAGGGCGAGCAGGCGCAGCTCTGCGGTGGAGTACTGCATGGAGAGCAGGTGCTTGACCTGGATGGAGAAGGACTCGCGCGCCACGTTGCCGCCGCGCGGGTACGGGGAGTGCAGCAGCGCCGCCACCACGCGGTTCCTCGCGTGGAAGTAGGCCTGCCAGTCGATCGCGTCGTCCTTGTCCGTCCACGGGACGTGCCAGACGGCCATGCCGGGGAAGGAGACGGTGGGGACGTCGGCCTCGGAGGCGCGCAGCCCGTACTCGGCGTCGTCCCACTTGATGAACACGGGCAGCGCCGCGCCGATGCGCCGCACCACGGAGGTGGGGATCAAGCACATCCACCAGCCGTTGTAGTCCACGTCGACCCGGCGGTGCAGCCACGGCGTCGACCGCAGGTTGGAGCGCCCGAGGTCGTGGTCCTCCAGGGTGTTGGCCACCGGCCCCCACCAGAAGCGGTAACGCTGGACCCGCTCGCCGAGGGCGTGCAGGAGGGAGCGCTGGTACATCGAGAACATGTGCCCGCCGACGATCGTGGGCGTGCGGGCCAGGTCCGCGAAGGCCACCGACCGGGCGATGCCCTCGGGCTCGGTGCGCACGTCGTCGTCGAGGAGGAGCACGTAGTCGCTGCGCCCACCGGCCACCGACTCGACCATGCCCCGGCTGAAGCCCCCCGAACCGCCGAGGTTGCCCTGGCGGATGATCCGCAGCCGGTCCCCCAGCGCCTCGCGGGCAGCGGGGTAGCTCACGGTGTCGTCGCTGACCAGCTGGGTGCCCTGGTCCACGACGAGCACCTCGTCCACCAGTCCGCGGAGCTCCTCTGCCTCGCCCAGCACCCTGATCAGCGAAGCGCAGTAGTCGGGGCGGTTGAACGTGGTGATCGAGATCGTCGCCGTGCCGTGGGCGCGCTCCTCCGAGAGCGTG
>JBBSRD010000303.1:0-3609 GCA_038243415.1 Actinomycetales bacterium
CGATGAGGCACCCCACCACCAGCCACGATAGGCCGAGGATCTTGGCGTGGGCGTTGGTGCTCCACAGGGCGTAGCCGAGGATCGCGATGCCCAGCACGGGTGAGAGCCAGTGGGAGAACCAGGCGCGGCTCCGGCCGGCGACGGCGAAGTGACGCAGGACGGCCACGTGCAAGAGGATGTTCGCGGTCAGGGCGCCGAAGGTCACCAGCGTGGTCATGATCTCGATCTGCCCGACAGCGATCACCCCGAGGACCAGCGTCGTCAGGGCGATGGTGAGCATGGCTGCACGCGGAACCTTGTGGGCGCTGCTGACCCGGCCCAGGACCGACGGCAGCTGGCCGTCGCGCGCCATGCTGAAGAGCAGCCTCGAGGACGTGGCGTGGGAGACGATCGTGTTGGCGAAGATCGCCACGAGCGCGGTGATGAGCGTGAAGACGACCTTGAACCACGGGGCTATCACCACGCCCGCGAGGTCGTAGAACGCGTTGTCGGTGGCCGTGCCCTCCGGGAACTTCCCGCTGGTGGGCCCGAAGAGCGCTGCCAGGTAGGTCTGGACGACGAACATGACGGTGACCAGCACCAGCACCACCATCGTGGCCTTCGCCACGGTCCGGCCTCCGCCCTGCGCCTCCTCGTTGAGCGTCGAGATGGCGTCGAAGCCGATGTAGGACAGCGCGGCGATGGGGATGGCGCCGAAGACCAGGCCCCACGTGAAGACGTCCGGCTGGTACAGCGGGGCGAGGCTGAACTCGGCCCTCCCGGCGAGCACGGCGATGACGGCGCCCACCACGAAGACGGTGAGGGCCAGCCCCTGGATGACCAGGAACACCATGTTGATGCGTGCGGTGATGGCGATGCCGCGCAGGTTGATGGCGGCGGCGGTGGTGATGAAGGCCACGACCCAGATCCACTGCGGCACGCTCGGCAGCAGGGCGGCGAGAGCGGAGGCGCCGAAGATGCACAGCAGGGCCGGCAGCAGGAGGTAGTCGAGCAGGATGGCCCACCCGGCGAGGAACCCGACGAAGGGGTTGGTGCCGAACCGCACGTAGGAGTAGACGGACCCCGCGACGGGGAAGCGCTGCGCCATCTCGCGGTAGCTGATGGCGCTGAAGAGCATCGCGACGGCGGCGACGAGGTAGACGAGCGCGACCATGCCGTTGGAGAAGTTGTAGATGGTCCCGAACACGCTGACGGGGGCCAGGGGCACCATGAACACGAGGCCGTAGACGATGACGTCCCGCAGGCTCATCGTCCGGGAGAGCTCCTGCTGGTAGCCGAGCTCTTCGAGGCGCGCCGTGTCGGCGTCGGTCGTTCCGTCGGCGTGGGGACCGCGGTCTGACGTCAGGCTCATCGCTGTTCTCCGCGCGGGGCGTGGTCGTGACGGGCGAGGAAGGCACCCACGAGGCGCAGGAACTCGTCCTCGCGCTCCAGGTGCGGGGTGTGGCTGGCCCCGGCGATCGTGGCTCTCTCCACGTCGGGGACGTGGCGTGCGCAGGCGGCCACGACGTGGTCGGTCGCCTCGTCGAACTCGCCGTTGAGCACGAGCGTGGGCACGGCGATGCGGTGGAGGTCGGCGTCGCGGTCCCAGGTGGCCAGGCTTCCGGTGACGTGGACCTCGGAGGGGCCGATCATCGTGCCGTAGACGGTGGGGTCCTCGAGGGCCGCGCGGTAGGTGGTCTCCATGTCCTGCGGCCACGGCCGCAGGCGGCAGAGGTGCCGCTCGTAGAAGGTCCTCGTCGCCGCGGCGTACTCCGGGGAGTCAGTGGTGCCGGCCTTCTCGTGGGAGTCCAGCACGAGGCGCACCGGCTCGGGCATCGCCTCGCGGAGCCGGTTGAGCTCCTCGCTCCACGTCGTCATCGACGACGGGGAGTCGGCCAGCACGAGGGACAGCAGCCCCGAGGGGCGTTGGATCGCCCACTCGATCCCCAGCATGCCGCCCCACGACTGGCCGACGAGGTGGTGGGCCTCGGCGACCTGGAGGTGGTCGACGAGCCGCCGGAGCTCCTCGAGGAAGAGCTCCGGCGTCCAGTACGCGCCGTCACCGGCGCGGTCGGGGTGCCGGCTGGACCGCCCGTTGCCGACCTGGTCGTAGAGGATCACGTCGCGGCCGGCATCGGCGAGCGCGCGAAGACCCCGCAGGTAGTCGTGGGTCATCCCCGGTCCTCCGTGCAGGACGAGGACCGGTGCTGCGTCAGGGTTCGTCGGGTGCGCGTCCGAGCTCCAGACCTGGTACCAGGTCTCGTGCTCCCCCCACGACAACGCACCGCTCGTGCTGGAAAGGCTCATCGGTCCTCCTCGACTCGAAGCCGCTGTTTCGACGTGCTGGTCGGCGCGGGGGCCCAGCCGGCCGCGGCAAGGTCCCCCTCTGCCGCTACGCCGACATCCCCACCTGCCCGAGGTTCAGCTCCAGGGAGGGCGTGATGGTCGAGCCGGTGACCTTCTTCTGCATGAGGTAGTTCAACGTCTCGTAGTGCACGAAGGTGATGGGCGCGTCCTCGGCGACCGCGGCGCGGATCTTGGCGTACATCTCCTTGCGCTGGCCCTCGTCGGAGGTGGCCGCGGCGGCGTCGATCATCGCGTCGACCTCCGGGTTGGCGTACCCCGTGGTGTTGACCGACCCGCCCGAGCGGATGACCAGGGCGTAGAAGTTGTCCGGGTCGACGGTGCGCTCCTGGTAGGCGCTGGTGATCTCGTAGTCGCCCGAGGAGAAGCGGTCGAACCACACCGAGACGTCGACCTGCTCGATGTCCATGGTGATGCCGATCGCCTTGAGCTGGTCGCGCACGACCTGCCCGGTCTTGAGCAGCTCGGGGTACTGCGGCAGCCCCAGGTACTTCACGCTCAGCCCGTCCGGGTAGCCCGCCTCGGCCAGCAGCGCCTTGGCCTGCGCGACGTCGGGCCCGCCCTTGAACGGGTCCACGCCGTCGAACCACTTCGAGCCGCTGGGCACCTCCTCGACGCCGACCTCCCCCGTGCCGAAGTAGGCGAGGTCGCGGATGTCCTCGCGGTCGATGGCCAGGGCCACGGCGCGCCGGACCTCCTTGGAGTCGAAGGGCTTCGCGGTGGTGTTCATCGCCAGGAAGTCCGGGATGCCCGCGACGGGGTCCGTGACGTACGTGAAGCGGGGGTCCTTCGACAGGGTCTTGACCTGCTGCAGCGGGATCGCGTCGGCCCAGTCCAGCTCGTCCGCGGAGAGGGCGTCGACGCGGCTCTGGTCGACGAGGAGGAAGCGGAACTCCACCCCGTCGAGCAGGGGCTCGCCCTCCTGGTGGTAGCTGGCCGCCTTCTTCAGCGTCAGGTGGTCGCCCTGCACCCACTCCACGAACTCGAAGGGGCCGGTGCCGACGGGCTTGCGCGCCGGGTCCCCGGACTCGATGGCCTTCTGGTTGACGATCTCGCCGTTGTTGGCCAGGTTGGACAGGAAGGGCGCGTAGGGGGCCTTCAGGCGGAAGGTCACCTGGCTCTCGCCCGTGGCCTCCACCGTGTCGATCGCGCTGAACAGCGGCACGTAGGCGCTGGCCGTCCCGGAGTCGAGGATGCGCTGGAAGGTGTAGACCACGTCGGCCGGCGCGAGCTTCTCGCCGTTGTGGAACGTCGCGTCCGTGACGA
>JBBSRD010000304.1:0-3608 GCA_038243415.1 Actinomycetales bacterium
CGACCCACCACCATCCCGACGCCGTCCGCCGCGCAGCAGCCCGCGGCGCCGGCACCGACCACCTTCGGAGCACACCGATGACCCTCACCGCCCCCGGATTCACCTGGGTGGCCCAGATGCTGCAGCGCGAGAGCGCCATCGTCCTCGCCCCCGGCAAGGAGTACCTCGTCGAGGCCAGGCTGGCACCCGTCGCCCGCGAGCACGGGATGGCCAGCGTGGGCGCCCTCGGCGACACGATGCGGGCCCGCCGTGACGCCACGCTGGTGCGCTCGGTCGTCGAGGCCATGACCACCAACGAGACCTCCTGGCTCAGGGACTCCGACCCGTTCACCGGCCTGGTCCAGACGGTGCTGCCCCGCCTGTCCCTCGAGCGTCGCCCCGGCGAGCAGCTGCGCATCTGGTCCGCGGCCTGCAGCTCGGGCCAGGAGGCCTACACGATCGCGATGCTGGCCTGCGAGACCATGCCCAACGCCCCCAGCCGCGTGAAGATCTTCGCCTCGGACATCTCGCGGGCCATGGTCGAGCGCACCCGCGAGGGCCGCTTCAGCCAGCTCGAGATCAACCGGGGGCTGCCCGCACAGATGCTCGTCAAGCACTTCGCCAGGTCGGGGACGGACTGGCAGGTCTCCCAGGCGCTGCGCGCCATGGTCGAGACCTTCGAGTGCAACCTCGCGGCGCCCCTGCCGTCGCTGCCGCTCTTCGACGTCATCTACCTGCGGAACGTCCTCATCTACTTCGACGTCCCGACCAAGCGCGCCATCCTCGCGGGGATGCGCAAGCGGCTCAAGCCTGACGGGTGGCTGTTCCTCGGGGCGGCCGAGTCCGTCATGGGCATCGATGACAGCTGGCACCGGGAAACCCTCGGCCGCACGTCCGTGTACCGCCCGACGAAAGGGGTATGACATGCACGCTCTGGTGATCGACGACTCCCGGGCGATGCGCCGCATCGTCTCCGGGATCCTCACCAACCTCGGTTTCTCCACCGTGGAGGCGGGTGACGGGCGCGCCGCGCTCGACGTGCTCGAGGCCATCGAGGCCCGAGGTGACGCGCTGCCCGAGCTGGCCTGCGTGGACTGGAACATGCCGAGGATGGACGGGTTGGAGTTCGTCAACCACGTCCGGTCCCGGCGCGAGTGGAGGAACCTCACGATGATGATGGTCACGACGGAGTCCGAGCACGGGCAGATCGTGCGGGCGCTGGCCGCCGGGGCCCACGAGTACATGATCAAGCCCTTCACCCCCGACGCGTTCGCCGACAAGCTCGCGCTCCTGGGGCTGCTGGACGCCGGGGTGCGCTCATGACCGCCGTCCACGCGGCCCCGCCGTCCGGCGTCGGCATCACGGAGGTGCTCGGCATCGCCACCGACGTGTGGCTCGCCCTCATCGGCGAGGCCGCGCTCCCGTCCGCCCTGCCGCCGCCCCCGATGCCGGACGACGCCGTGCGTGCCTCGGTCACCATCGAGGGGCCGTGGAGGGGACGCGTGCAGATCACCTGCCCGCCGCTGACGGCCTCCGAGCTGAGCAACGCCGTCCTCGGCCAGGAGCCTGGGACGCCCGTGGACGACGAGGACGTCATCGACGTCCTCGGCGAGCTCGCCAACGTGGTCGGCGGGGCCGTGAAGTCGCTCGTGCCCGGCTCCAACGCGCTGGGGCTGCCCAGCGTCAGCACCGGGCCGGCCGGTGCTGCCGGGACCGACGGCCCCCTGGTGCTCCACGTCGACCTGTCCTGGCGCGAGATGCCGGTGTGCTTCAGCATCCGCGCCCTCCCACCCCACACCCCCGACACACCCTGACAACCCCCCTGATGCGAGGAGACACACCATGAAGATCCTGGTCACCGACGACAGCCGCGTCATGCGGCAGATCGTCATCCGCACCCTGCGCCAGGCGGGGTACGACGGGCACGACGTCATCGAGGCCGAGAACGGCCGTGAGGCGCTCGAGAAGGTCGCCTCCGACGCCCCGGACCTGGTGCTGAGCGACTGGAACATGCCAGAGATGACGGGCATCGAGTGCCTGCGGGCCCTGCGCGCCTCGGGGTCTGCGGTCCCCTTCGGCTTCGTCACCTCCGAGGGCTCCGACGAGATGCGGGCCGTCGCCGCGAAGGACGGGGCGCTGTTCCTCATCGCCAAGCCCTTCACCCCGGAGGCCTTCGACGAGGTCCTCAAGCCGGTGCTCGGCTGATGGCCACCGTCTTCACGGACCTGCCTCCCGCCAAGGAGGTCCGCGACCTCCTCGAGGGGCTGCTGGGGAAGGACACCAGCTTCGCCGACGGCGACCGTCTCACCGACGCGTCGAAGGTCCTGCTCGGCGTGTACGTCGACGACCAGCTGGGCCTAGGCGCGCTGATCGCCATGGACGTGGCCCTGGCGGCGTCCGTCGGCGCGGCCATCGGCCTCATGCCGATCGGCGGCGTGGAGGACGCCATCGAGTCCGGGGAGCTGTTCCCGACCCAGAAGGACAACGCCGCCGAGGTGCTGAACGTCATGGCCGCGCTGTTCAACGTGGGCAGCGCCCCGCACCTGCGGCTCTACGGCTGCTACGGCCCGCAGGATGCCGCCCCCGACGACGTCACGTCCAAGCTGCCCACCCTCGGTGGTCGCGTGGACTGGACGGTGGGCCTCAAGGGCTACCCCGGCGGGACCCTGTCGATCCTCCTGACCTGAGCGTGCACGACGACGAGGGCCGGGCCACCCGACAGGGTGGCTCGGCCCTCGCCGTGCTCGGTCCCCTGCGCCCTTCACCCCGGTGCCCCCTCCGCCCACGCGTCGTGCCTCACCCCTTCATCCCCCTGCGCTTTGGTCACCTTTTGTCGCTCGAGCGTGCTGGGAACGACAGAAGGTGACCAAAGTGCAGGGGGAAAGAGGTGACGGTGGGCGAGAAGGGCGTGCGTGCGGGAGGGGTGGGGTGGGGTGGGTCAGCCCGCGACGGACGCGGCCAGAGCCCTCAGGTCCAGCTCGCGCAGGAGGTTCTCGCCACCGCCGACCAGGATGAGGCGGCTGGAGCGCAGCGCGTCGGACGGTGACGTCCGGGCACCGTCGATGCCGGGCTCGTGGGAGCCCGTGGGAGGAACGGGGTCGACCCAGGTGAGCGGCTCGATCTCGTTCAGGGAGTCCACGGCGAGCGCCAGGTGGGAGCCGCCGGTGGCGACGAGCAGCAGGCACCCGCCGTCCATCTCCTCGAGGCCGGGCCGCTCGGTCAGCCCCAGGAGCGTGGGCAGGTGCAGCACGGGCAGCGAGGTGCCGCGGTGGGCCATGACCCCCAGCACGGCCTGGTGGCCGGTCATCGGGCGCGGCGAGGCCGCGGCGAGGGTGCCGGGCGCCGGCAGCGGCAGGATCTCCACCACCTGCTCCAGCCGCGTGGCCAGCGGGGTCCCGGCCCGGTAGGTCAGGTACATCGGCGCCTGCGCCACGGCGGCAGGTTCCGGTCCGCTCTCCCCACCGGGCCGCGGCGTCGGCGGTGACGTCGGGCCGTCGACCGCGCCCGTCGTCGTCCCGGCCGCGGCGACGATCGTCGAGGCCAGCTCGCGAAGCCCGCCGTCCGCGAGCAGCGCCTGTCCGTCGAGGACCAGGCAGGGGCCGTGGCCGGGCAGGTCGGCGAGACCGGCG
>JBBSRD010000305.1:0-3579 GCA_038243415.1 Actinomycetales bacterium
CAGCCACCTGCCCCACGTGGAGGAGCCCGAGGCGTTCACCGACGTCGTCGGCGCCTTCCTCCGCGACAACGACTGACCCCGGGAGCCCCCATGACTGACCAGCGCACCCCCGCCGGAGGCGATCAGCTCGCCCAGTTCGGGTACAAGCAGGAGCTGAAACGCGGGCTGTCCACCACGGACCTGCTCGTCTACGGCCTGGTGTTCATGGTGCCCATCGCGCCCTGGGCGATCTTCGGCACCGTCTTCAACGAGGCCAAGGGCATGGTTCCCCTGGTCTACCTCATCGGCCTCGTAGCGATGATCTTCACGGCTCTCTCGTACGCGCAGATGTCACGGGCGTTCCCGGTCGCGGGCTCGGTCTACACCTACGTGGGGCGGGGACTGAACAAGAACCTGGGCTTCCTCGCCGGGTGGACGATCCTGCTCGACTACGTGCTCGTGCCCACCCTGCTCTACGTCTTCGCCGCAGAGTCGATGTCCGGGATCTTTCCGGCCGTCCCCAAGTATCTGTGGATCATCGCCTTCCTCGTCATCAACACCACGGTCAACCTCGTCGGCATCTCCTTCACGGCCGTGGTCAACCGCCTGTTCCTCGTCGCCGAGGTCATCTTCATCATCATCTTCGTGGTGATGGCGGTCGTCGCGATCAACAACGGGACGAACGGCGCGGAGGTCTCCACGACGCCCCTGTTCAACCCGGAGGAGTTCAGCGCCCCGCTGGTCGCGACCGCGCTGTCCATCGCCGTGCTCTCGTTCCTCGGGTTCGACGGCATCGCCACCATGTCTGAGGAGAGCAAGGGCGGCCAACGGTCCGCGGGCATCGCGATGGTCGCGGGGCTCTGCATCGTCGCGGTCTTCTTCATCACCCAGACCTGGCTCGCAGCGCTGCTCGTCCCCGGGCGGACCTCGTTCCCCGAGGACCAGACGGGCAACGCCTTCTTCGACATCGTCGCCACGATCTCCAACAACGGGTGGCAGATCGCCTTCCTCGCCATGAACGCCCTGGCGGTGGGGATCGCGAACGCGGTCGCCGCCCAGAGCGCCACCTCGCGCCTGCTCTTCTCGATGAGCCGTGACGGCCAGCTGCCCCGGTTCCTGTCACACGTCAGCGCCAAGCAGGTGCCGGAGCGTGCCGTCCTCCTCGTCGGGGCCATCACTCTGGTGCTCGGGTTGGTCTTCGTCGGTCAGATCGGCCTGATCAGCTCGCTCGTGAACTTCGGCGCCCTGACCAGCTTCCTCCTGCTGCACGTCTCCGTCGTCGCCTACTTCGGGGTGCGCCGCAGGTCGTCCAACCTGCTTCTCCACTGGATCGGGCCGGTCATCGGGTTCGTCATCATCGCCTTCGTGCTGTGGAACGCTGACGCCGCGGCCAAGATCGGCGGCGTGGTCTGGCTCGTCATCGGCGTCGGCGTGCTGCTGTACTACAACGCGCGAGGCATCGGGATCCTGCCGGAGCACCGCGCAGACCCGGACCAGGTATCCGCACCGGCCGCCCCGACGACCACGGTGGACCCGGCGTGAACCACTTCATCGCCAAGGACCAGGCGCGCGCCGGGTATGCCCCCGGCGTAGAGCCGGTGCTCACCGTCCGGGCCGGCTCGGAGGAACGGATCACCTTCGAGACCGACGATGCGGCGTATGCCCAGATGGAGGAGGTCCGCGACCTGTCCCGGGTCACCGCGACGCTCAACCCGGTGACCGGGGCCGTGTTCGTCGACGGTGCGGAGCCGGGTGATGCGCTCGCCGTGACGATCCACAGCATCGAGCTGGCCGAGCAGGGGTGGTCGGTGTACATCCCCGGCGCCGGCGCCCTCGCGGGGCCCATGGGCGACGACTTCTACGTCAGGCGGGTCCCTCTGCGCGGTGACGTCGTCCACCTCGCCGAGGGGATCAGCTGCCCGGCCCGCCCGATGATCGGGTGCCTCGGCGTGGCTCCGGCGCACGGTCGGATGTCCACGGTGATGCCGGCCTACCCCACCGGGGGGAACATGGACCTCACTGACGCCAGGCCCGGGTCGACGGTCTATCTGCCCGTCGAGGTCGAGGGGGCGCTGCTGGCGATCGGGGACCTCCACGCGGTGATGAGCCGCGGAGAGTCCTCGTTCGTCGCGATCGAGGCCGCCGGCCGCGCGACCGTGAGCATCGACGTCGTCAAGGGCCTGGGGCTGCGCGCCCCGCGGGTGGACACCGGCGACGAGATCGTGTGCGTCGGCCTCGGAGATCCGGTGCAGGACTCGATCGACATGGCGTACACGTCGCTCTTCTCGGTGCTGGTCGACGAGCACGGGTTCTCGGCACAGGACGCTTACACCGTGATGAGCGCGCTCGCGCACACCGAGCTGGGCGGGCCCACGGGCTCGTCGGACCCCGACCCGCTCCACCCCTTCCGAGCGAGGGGTCAGGTCACGCTCGCGCGGATCGCCAAGGAGGTCCTGACGGCCCGCGGGTGACCGCTCGGTGGTCGGCCGGCTCCGGCGGTCCACCGCGGCGCCGGCGCGCGTGGTACGCATCGGGCATGACCTCCTCCGCACCCTCGGCCACCCTGGTCCGTGCCCGCGCCCTGGGCGACGACCTGTCCGCGCTGCGCCACGACCTCCACGCCCACCCGGAGATCGGCCTGCACCTGCCCCGCACCCAGGGCGTGCTCCTCGACGCGCTCGCCGGGCTGGGCTACGAGACCACCACCGGGACGGCGTGCACCTCGATCACCGCGGTGCTGCGCGGCGGTGCGCGCTCGCTCGCGGGGGTGGCCGACGCCGACCGCCCCGTGGTGCTGCTGCGCGCCGACATGGACGCGCTGCCCGTGCGCGAGGAGGTCGACGTGCCTTTCCGCTCGGTGGCCGACGGCGTGATGCACGCCTGCGGGCACGACCTGCACATGGCCGGCCTGATCGGTGCCGCGCGGCTGCTGGCCGAGCGGGTCGGAGAGCTGCCCGGCGACGTCGTGCTGATGCTGCAGCCCGGCGAGGAGGGCTTCGACGGCGCGTCGGTGATGATCGCGGAGGGCGTGCTGGACGCGGCGGGGCGCCGCGCCGACGCCGCGTGGGCGGCGCACGTCTTCTCCTCCACGGGGCCCCGCGGGACGGTGAGCAGCAGGCCGGGGCCGCTGTTGGCGTCGTCGAACGCGCTCGACGTGACGGTGCGTGGCGCGGGCGGCCACGGGTCCGCCCCCGAGCGCGCCGCGGACCCGGTGCCGGCGCTCTGCGAGATGGTGCTCGGGCTCCAGGCGCGGGTGACGCGCTCGACGTCTCCGTTCGACCCGGCCGTGGTCACCGTCGGGCAGGTCAGCGCCGGCACGGCGAACAACATCATCCCGGCGACGGCGTCCCTGGCGGGCACGGTGCGCTGCTTCGACGGCGCGGTGCTGGACTGCCTCGAGGCGGAGGTGCTGCGGTACTGCCGGGGGGTCAGCGCCGCGCACGGCCTGGACGTCGACGCGACCTTCACCCGCGGCTACCCGGTGACGGTGAACGACGCCGGCGCGGTGGACGTCGCCGAGGCCGCGGTGGCCGCCGTCCTCGGGGCTGGGCGCTTCGAGCACCTGGAGCGACCGATCACCGGCGCGGAGGACTTCTCCCG
>JBBSRD010000306.1:0-3544 GCA_038243415.1 Actinomycetales bacterium
GCCGGCACCGTCGGGGAGACGAACGTCATGCTCGCGCGCTGGACCGACGACGCCGGCCGCGAGCAGGTCAGCGCCCTGGACTCCGCGTGCACCCACGTCGGCGCCCCGCTGACGAACGGCCTGCGCACCGGGAACTGCGTGCGCTGCCCCTTCCACCACGCCACGTTCGACCTGCGCACCGGCGAGGCCCTCCTCGCCCCGGCCTACGAGCCCTTGGCCGCCTACGACGTCACCGTCGAGGACGGCACCGTCACCGTCGGCGCCCGCAAGGCCGCCGGCGCCGCGGGCACCACGGCCGAGCAGGTCCCCAACACCCGCGGGGTCACCTCCGTCGTGGTCATCGGCGGCGGAGGGGCGGGGTTCGCCGCCGTGGAGCGTCTGCGCCGCGTCGGCTACGACAGGTCCATCACCGTGCTCAGCGGCGAGAGCGCGCAGCCGCTGGACCGCACGAAGCTCTCCAAGGCCTACCTCGCCGGCGGCGCCGGCCCCGACAAGCTGCCCCTGCTCCCCGCAGGTTGGTACGCCCAGCACCGCGTGGAAGTGCGCACCGGGGCCCGGGCGACCGGCATCGACCTCGCCGAGCGCACCGTCACCCTCGACGGCGGCGAGCAGCTGACCTACGACGCGCTGCTCATCGCCACCGGTGGCGAGCCCGTCCTCCCCGACCTGCCCGGCTTCGACTCGAGCCAGGTCCACGTCCTGCGCACCCGCGAGGACTCCGACGCGATCATCGCCGCCGCGGAGGCCGCGAAGGACGGCGCCACCATCGCCGTGGTGGGCGCCGGCTTCATCGGCCTCGAGGTCGCCGCCGCGCTCAAGGGCCGCGGCGTCGACGTCACCGTCGTCTCCCCGAGCGAGACCCCGCTCCAAAAGCCGCTCGGGCGGGACCTCGGCGCGTTCGTCAAGAGCATCCACGTGGAGAACGGCGTCACCTTCGTCCTCGGCAAGGCGGCGGAGTGGACCGGCAGCGAGCTGGTCTGCGAGGACGGCACCCGCATCGCGGCCTCCGCCGTCGTCGTCGGCGCGGGCGTGAAGCCCCGTACCAGCCTCGCCGAGGCCGCCGGGCTCACCGTCGACGACGGCATCGTCGTCGATGCCCGCGGGGAGACCAGCCACCGGGGCGTCTTCGCCGCCGGCGACGTCGCCCGCTTCCCCGACCCGGTCACGACGCGCTCGATCCGCGTCGAGCACTGGGCCGTCGCCCAGCGCGCCGGGGCGCTCGCGGCCATGAACATGCTCGGCGCCGACCAGGACCTCGACGAGCCGGCGTTCTTCTGGAGCGCGCACTTCGGCACGAACATCCGGATGTCGGGCCACGCCGAGTCCACGGCGGACTACGAGATCGACGGGTCGCTCGCGGACGTCGACGCGATGGTGCGCTACCGCGAGGACGGGCGGGTCACCGCGGTCGCCGGCATCAAGCGCGACCTCGAGACCCTCGAGCTGGAGGAAAAGCTGCTCCGCGCGAGCGTCTGAGGCACGCAGCGTCCGCGGCGTCCCAGCACGGGCGCCGCGGACGGCCGCTCACGCCGCAGCAGGCAGCGGCGGCGGCGTGCCGCCCCACTCGGGGCAGATCGACCGGAACGAGCACCACCCGCAGAGCTTGCTCTTGCGCGGGCGCCAGTCCCCGCTCTCCCGCGCCGCGGTGATCGCCTCCCACAGCGCGAGGACCTTGCGCTCGGTGGCGCGCAGCTCGTCCTCGTCGGGGCTGTAGCGCACGATCTGCCCGTCGCCGAGGTACACCAGCTGCAGCATCGCCGGGACGCGCCCGCGCAGGCGCCACAGCACCAGGGCGTAGAAGCGCATCTGGAACAGCGCCTTCGACTCGAACCCCGCGCCCGGGGAGCGGCCCGTCTTGTAGTCCACGACCCGCACGTCGCCGGCGGGGGAGACGTCGACGCGGTCTACGTACCCGCGCAGCACCAGGCCGGAGTCCAGCGGGGCCTCGACGTAGAGCTCGCGCTCCGCCGGCTCCAGGCGCGTCGGGTCCTCCAGGGTGAACCAGCGCTCGAGCAGCTGGTGGGCGGTCCTCAGCCACGCCGCCCGGTCCTCGCCACCGCCCTCACCGCCTGGCGTCGCGTCGTCGAAGAGCTGCCCCAGCTCCGGCTCCGCGGCCAGCATCGCCTCCCACTCCGGCTCCAGCAGGTCGGAGGCCGCCGCGGGGGTGCGCGCCGGCGCCGGCAGGTCGAACAGGCGCTCCAGCACCGAGTGCACCAGGGTGCCCCGCGTCGCCGCGGAGCTCGGCGGCTCGGGCAGGCGGTCGATGGTGCGGAAGCGGTACAGCAGCGGGCACGTCATGAAGTCCGAGGCCCGCGACGGCGACAGCGAGGTCGATGACGACCCCCGTCGGGGACCACGGCGCCCGGCGGGCGCGACGGTGGGGGCCGCGGGCATCACCGGCAGGTCGCTGACGACGCCGTCAGCACCGTCGTCAGCACCGTCATCAGGGCCGCCTGGCAGGGGAGTGGTCACGCGCTCACGCTAGGGGCGAGGTCCGACGCCGCGCCGTACGCTCAGGTCGTGACAGCCCCCAGCGCCCCGGCACGGCCCCGGCGCTCGCCAGGGTGGCACCTGGCCACCATCGGCGGGGTCCCCGTCCTCCTCGCCCGCTCCTGGGTCATCATCGCGATCGCCATCACCGTCCTCTTCGGCCCCCAGGTCCTGCGCGTCGACCCCGGCGTCGGCGCCCTCGGTGCTTACGGGGTGGCGCTCCTCTACGCGGTGCTGCTGCTGCTCTCCGTGCTCGTCCACGAGCTCGCGCACGCCGTCACCGCCTCGATCTTCTCCATGTCACCGACGCGGATCGTGCTCACGCTGTGGGGCGGGCACACCTCCTTCGACCGCGACGCCCCCGGCCCGCGCGCCTCCTTCCTCGTCTCCGCCGCCGGGCCGCTGTCCAACGTCGCGCTCGCCGCAGCCCTGTACTGGGGCCTGGGGACGACCACGCTGCCCGCGGTCGGCCAGCTGCTCCTGCTCGCCGTGGTGATCTCCAACGCCTTCGTCGGCATCACCAACGCCCTCCCGGGCCTGCCCCTGGACGGAGGGCGGATGCTCGAGGCGCTGGTGTGGGGGCTCAGCGGCGACCGGGACCGCGCGACCATCGTCGCCGCCGTGGTGGGGCGCGTCGTCGCGATCGCCGTGCCCGTCGGCGCTGCGACCTTCCTCCTGCGCGACGGCTCGCTGCAGGGCGACGTCCTCACCCTCGCCTGGTCCGCCCTCGTCGGCGCCCTGCTGTGGACCTCCGCCGGCGCCGAGCTCGTGTGGGCCCGCGGGCGCCGCCGGGCCGCCGCCGTCGACGTGCGCTCCCTCGTCACCGCCGCCCTCGTGGTCCCCGCCGCCACCCCCCTCTCGGCGCTCGCGGACCGCGTGGGCCTCGGCGCGGGGAGCGCAGACAGCCCGGTGGTGCTCGTCGCCGAGGCCGGCGCCCCGGTGGGGGTGCTCGACACCCGCGACGCGGCGAGCGGGCCCGACGAGCGGCGCGCTCTGGTCCCCGCCTCGGCCGCGGCTCACGCCATGGCACCCGGCGCGCTCGTGGGCCTGTCCC
>JBBSRD010000307.1:0-3527 GCA_038243415.1 Actinomycetales bacterium
CTAGGACGTGTCCCGGGGATCAGTTGAGGGGCCTTCGGTGTTGGCACCGTCATGGCAGGCCGAGGCGAGCTGACGGACACGGCGTGGGCGGTGATCGAGCCGCTGCTGCCACCGACGGGCCGGCGCGGTGGGCGCTGGCGTGATCACCGCCAGGTGATCGACGCGATCCTGTGGCACACCCGCACCGGCGCGCCATGGCGTGACCTACCCGAGCGCTACGGACCGTGGAAGACCGCCCACGAGCGACTCCGCAAGTGGAGCGCCGACGGCACCTGGGAGCGGATCTTCGAGCATGTCGTGGTCAAGGACGACGCCGTCGGAGCCGTGGAGTGGGAGATCAGCGTGGACTCCACCAACGTCCGGGCCCACCAGCACGCAGCTGGTGCCCGGAAAAAGGGGGCTGTAGTGCACCGATCGAAGAACTCGCCGTCGACGGTGAAGCCCTCGGGCGCTCCCGCGGAGGACTGACCAGTAAGATCCATCTGGCCGTCGACGGGCGCGGTCTGCCGCTGTCGATCATCCTCACCCCCGGCCAAGACGGAGATAATCCTCAGCTGCTCCCGTTGCTGGACGCGATCCGCGTCCCGCGCATCGGCCCCGGACGCCCGCGCACCCACCCTGAGCACCTGGCCGCGGACAAGGCCTACTCCCACCCCTCCACGCGGCGCGCGCTGCGCCGGCGCAGGATCGCGCACTCCATCCCTGAGCGCAGCGACCAGCAGGCCCACCGCCTGCGCCGCGGGAGCGCCGGAGGTCGCCCACCGGCCTTCGACCGAGACCGCTACGCGGGGCGCAACGTCGTCGAACGGTGCTTCAACCGTCTCAAGCAGTTCAGGGCCCTGGCCACCCGATACGCCAAACGAGCGGCCTACTACCGCGGAACCCTGCTCCTGGCAGCCACCGTCCTCTGGCTCCGCACATGATCCACAGGACACGCCCTAGTCCCCGCGGCCTTCACCGCAGGCAGCGCCGCGTGGTGGTGGTCGCGGCTGCCGGCGGTCCTGCCCACCCACTCCGACCTCCTGGGCCGCCCCGACGGTTTCAGCTCCAGCACCGCCACCGTCGCGGTGGTCATCACCCTGAGCACCGCGGCTTCCGTGGTCGTGGTCGGCGCCTGCGCGTGGTTCCCCCGCTCCCCGGTGATCGCCCGCGCCGTCGCTGCCGGCGGAGGGTTCGTGACCGGCCTGACCGCCGGGACCTGGGTGTCCATCGTCGCTCCGAGCCTGCTGGCTCCCTCTCCGGCCGAGGCCGACACCGGCTGCTGCCCGTGCCCCTCGCCGGTCTGGTCGGCGACGACCCGACCGGCGACCTGGACCTGCCGCTTCGCGCCGTCGCCCCGGGGGGGTCGGTGGCCTGGTCCACGGTGATCGGCCCGACGTGGCTCACCTGGGTCGTCGCGGCGACGCTGGCGCTCCAGGTCGTGGTCGCCGTGGCCGTGCCGGCCACGGCGCCCGCCGCCGTGGTGGCCCTGGCTCTCACCCTGGCGTTCGCCCGCCTGGAGATCACCGTCGACCACCGCGGCCTGCGCCTGGTCGCCGGCCTGCTGCGCCTGCCTCTCAAGCGCATCGCCCTGGTCCGCGTGGCTCGCGCCGAGGTGGCGGACCTGCGGCCGAGCGAGTGGGGTGGCTGGGGCTACCGCATCGCCCCCGGGCGCAGCGCGCTGGTGCTCCGCGGTGGCCCAGCCCTCGTCGTCACCTCCACCGACGGCCGCCGCTTCGCCGCGACGGTGAAGGACCCCGCCACCCCCGCCGGCCTGCTCAACGGCCTGACGGCCGTCCGCCAGCGTCGCTGAACACCGTTGAAGAGCCACGGTGGCGGGCATGGCCGACGAGGCTGCGCTCGCCCGGCGCACCGGTCTGGACGAGGGGGAGGTGCGCGAGCTGCTCGAGGACGACGAGACCCGCGGCCGGGTCGCCCGCGTGGCCTTCACCGACCGGCAGCTGCGCCCCACCGTCTCAGCGCGCGGTAGCCACCCGCAGCACCGCGCACGCGTGGGCGGGAAGGGTCACCGCGTCCTCCGCGGCGTCGGCGGTGGACCAGGCGGCCAGCACCTCGGTGGTCGCCGCCGCGGCGCCGGGCACGGGGACGGCCTGGGCGTCGTCGGCGAGGTTGACCACCAGGCGCGTCGCTCCGCGGGCGACGACCAGCCACCGGGCGTCGGACCCGTCCTCGGAGTGCGTCACGGACACCGCCGCCAGGTTCCCCGAGGCGAGGTCCGGCTCGACGGTGCGCAGGGCGATCAGCTCGCGGGTCCACGCGAACAGCCGGGCGCCGCGGTCGGTGCCCACCTCGGTCCAGTCGAGCACCGAGGCGTCGCGGGTGGCCGGGTCCTGGGGGTCGGGCACCTCGTCGGCGGACCAGCCGTGCTCGGAGAACTCCCGGGCCCGGCCCTCGCTGACCAGGCGCCCCAGCTCGGCGTCGTGCTCGGTGAAGTACTGCCACGGCGTGGTGGCGCCCCACTCCTCGCCCATGAAGAGCATCGGGGTCATCGCGCTGGTGAGGACGATGGCCTGCATGCTGGCGAGCTGCGCGTCGTCGAGCAGGGCCGAGAGCCGGTCGCCGGTGGCGCGGTTCCCGGTCTGGTCGTGGGTGGTGCCGTAGGCGACGAAGGCGTGCCCGTCGTAGCCGTGGCGCCCCGAGCGGTCCACCGGGGCGCCCCAGTCCTCGCCGCGGAACCCCGACCACGTGCCCGCGTGGAAGAACACGGCCTCCAGGGTGGTGGCGAGGGTGGAGAGCGAGCCGAAGTCGGCGTAGTAGCCCTGGCGCTCCCCGGTCATCACCGTGCGCAGGGCGTGGTGGACGTCGTCGGCCCACTGCCCGCCCATGCCCGTCGCGGGGGCCCCCGAGCCGGTCTCGCGGCCGAGCGGGGTCACGGTCGCGGGGTCGTTGAGGTCGGACTCGGCGATCAGCGTCAGCGGGCGTCCCAGCTCGACGGAGCGCTGCGCCACCTCGCGCGAGAGCTGGACGAGCAGGTGCTCGTCGGAGTCGTCGACGAGGGCGTGGACGGCGTCCAGGCGCAGCGCGTCCAGGCGGAAGCGGGTGAGCCAGCGCAGCGCGTTGTCGATGACGAACCGGCGCACCTCGAAGGAGCCGTCGCCGTCGAGGTTGACCGCGGAGCCCCAGGGGGTCTGGTGGGCGTCGGTGAAGTAGGGGCCGAACGTGCCCAGGTGGTTGCCGGCCGGGCCGAGGTGGTTGTAGACCACGTCGAGGGCCACCCCGAGGCCGCGCGCGTGCGCCGCGTCGACGAAGCGCGCGAAGGCGAGCGGGCCGCCGTAGGCGTCGTGGACGGCGTACAGGTCCACGCCGTCGTAGCCCCAGCCCCAGCGCCCGGGGAAGGCCGCAACCGGCATCACCTCGACGATCCCCACCCCCAGGTCGACGAGGTGGTCCAGGTGGTCGATCGCGGCGTCGAAGGTGCCCGCGGCGGTGAAGGTGCCCACGTGCATCTCGTAGAGCACCGCGCCGCGGGCGTCGCGGCCGGCCCAGTCGACGGTGAACGGGAGGTCGTCGTCGTGGACCACGCGGGA
>JBBSRD010000308.1:0-3517 GCA_038243415.1 Actinomycetales bacterium
ACCGGCCAGGTGGTGCGCGTGTGCGGACAGAGCATGATCGGCGCATGAGCGGTACGGGAGAGGTCGACAGGGACGCCTCGACGGACGACTCGACCCACCAGGACGTCGTGCTGACCTCACCGCCGGCGCTGGGGCCGCTGTACGCGCGCGCCCTGCTGCCGCGGCGCCGTGGGTGGCCGGCGCTGAGCGAGCGGGCCGTGGTCCTGGAGTCCGCCACCGACGCCCGCACGGTCGCCGTCTACGCCCGGACCTGCGGGTTCGGGGTGACGGACGCCCTGCCGGTCACCTACCCCCACGTGCTGGCGTTCGCGGCGCAGATGCACCTCATGGTCACCCAGCCGCTGCCCTTCCCCCTGCTCGGCCTGGTGCACGTGCGCCAGCGGATCACCGCCGCGGCGCCGATCGCCGTCGGCGAGCCGCTGCGCGTGCGGGTCTGGGCGAGCGACCTCGCCGCCCACCCCAAGGGCGTCACGGTGGACCTCCACGCCGAGGTGAGCGCCGGCGGCGAGCCCGTGTGGTCCGGCCTCTCGCGCTACCTGCGCCGCGGCGCCGACGCCACCGGCCTGCCGGTGGCGCCCGGGAGCGGTGAGCTGCCGACGCCGGACGGGCCAGCGGTCGGGACGTGGCCGCTGGGCGGCGACACCGGGCGCCGCTACGCGCGGGTCTCCGGGGACGTGAACCCCATCCACCTCTCCGCGCTGACCGCCCGACCGCTGGGGTTCGAGCGGCCCATCGCCCACGGCATGTTCACCATGGCGCGCACCCTCGCCGCCCTGGGCCCGCGGGCGCTCGCGCCGGTTTCTGCGGACGTGGCGTTCGGCGCGCCCGTCCTGCTGCCGGCGACCCTGGCTCTGGTCCTCGGAGAACCGGGCGACGGGGCGGACGGCGTCGACGTGGCGGTGCGCTCAGGGTCGATGAAGCGGGTCCACCTGTCCGGGAGCGTCCGCCCGCTCTGATCGTCTCCGGCTCCCGAGCGTCTCAGGCTCCCGGGCTGCTGCGGGTCCTGCACTACTCCGGGTCGAGGGCGCCGGGCTTGTGGACGGCCTCCTTGCCGGTCTTGTCCGACCTCACGAGGTACTGGGGGTCGTCCGTGCTGGCCCGCACGGTGCGCCCGGCCTCCTCGGTGTCCTCGGTGATCTTCTTCTCGACCTCGCCCGGCACGTCGTTGCCGTGCGAGGACCAGGTCACGGGGTCGCCCTTGCTCAGGTCATCGCTCACGGCCCCACTGTGCGGTGAGCGCGCGGGCCGCGCACCCCGGAGCCCAGAGATCGCCCTCTAAGGTCGGCGGACCCGTCCGCGCCGACCCCTCGGAGCCCGCCGTGCCCCCTTTCCTCGCCCACCGCCCCTGGCTCCCGGAGGCCGTCTCGCAGCGCGTGAGCGGCGTGCTGGCCGGCGTCGCCGACCTGGACGGGGCCGGCGTCCAGAGCGAGCTGGACCGGTTGGTGGAGGAGAACCGGACGATCCACGAGGTCGAGTGCGTCAACCTCAACCCGGCCACCAACGTCATGAACCCCCGCGCCGAGGCGATGCTGTCCGCGCAGATCGGCTCGAGGCCCTCCCTGGGGTACCCGGGGGACAAGTACGAGGTGGGCCTGGAGGCGATCGAGCAGATCGAGGTGGTGGCCAGCGAGCTCGTCGCCGAGGTCTTCGCCGCTAAGTACGTCGAGCTCAGGGTGGCCTCGGGGGCGATGGCCAACCTGTACGCGTTCATGGCCACGTGCCGCCCGGGCGACACCGTCGTCGTGCCGCCCACCAGCATCGGGGGGCACGCGACCCACCAGACGGTCGGCGCGGCCGGTCTCTACGGCCTGCACGTGGTGGTGGCCCCGATCGACCCCGTGAGCTACACCGTCGACGTCGAGGCCCTGGAGGACCTCGTGAGCCGGGTCAAGCCCCGGCTGATCACGCTGGGCTCCAGCTTGAACCTGTGGCCGCACCCGGTCCAGGAGGTCGCCCGGGTCGCCCACGGGGTGGGGGCGCGCCTGCTCTTCGACGCCGCGCACCTCTGCGGGCTGATCGCCGGCCAGGCCTGGCCGAACCCGCTGGACCACGGCGCTGACCTCATGACCATGAGCACCTACAAGAGCCTCGGCGGGCCGCCGTCCGGCGCGGTGGTCACCAACGACCCCGACCTCGCGCAGCGCCTGGAAGCCATCGCCTACCCGGGGCTGACCGCGAACTTCGACGCCGCCAAGAGCGCGGCCCTCGCGGTGACGATGCTCGACTGGAAGGCCGCCGGCCGCGACTACGCCGCCGCGATGGTCGACGTCTGCCAGCGCCTCGCCCAGGAGCTCATCGACCTCGACGTACCGGTCTTCGCCGCGGACCGCGGCGCCACCACCAGCCACCAGCTCGCCATCGAGGCGGGCGCGTACGGCGGCGGCCAGCGGGCAGCGCGCCGCCTGCGCGAGGCGAACCTGCTGACCTGCGGGATCGGTCTGCCGATCGAGGAGGTCGAGGGCGACATGAACGGGCTGCGCCTGGGAACCCCGGAGATCGTGCGGCGCGGGGTGAGCCCGGAGCACGTCCCCGAGCTCGCCGGCCTCGTGGCGCGGGCGCTGGACACCTCGGGGGACCTGAGCCTCCTCGGCGAGGAGGTCACGCGCTGGCGGGCCGGCTTCACCGGGCTGCGCTTCCTGGCCGGCTGAGCGGCGGCCCTGGCGCGATCTCAGGCGACCGGCGTCGTGATCCGCAGCGCGGTGCGGGCCGGCGGCGGTCCGCCGCGCAGACGGCGCACGGCGCCAACGACCGTCTCGACCGCCCCGACGACGCGGGAGCCCACCGGGTGCTTGCGCGCCAGCATCTTCTGCAGGCGGACCAGCGCAGCGGGGTCGTCGCGGACCCGCGCCACCGCGGTCACCTCGGCGGTGGGCTCGGCCACCCGTCCGCGCCGGTCGCACGGCACGAGCGTGATCCCCGGGTGTGGCGCAGCCGCCTGACCTTCCCGATTCCTGCGGGGCTCGTCACCCACAGCACCGCGGGGTCGTCGTCGTCCGGGACGATCCACACCGGGGTGGGCACCGCCTCGCCGGTGCGGCGGAACGTCGTCAGCCGGACGAACTCGCAGCGCCCCAGCGCGGCGAGGTCTGAGCCGGAGGCGTCGGGAGCCGTCATCGTCTGGCCGCGATCACCTCGCCACGGTAGGCCCGAGAGGCGACGGCGGCCGCCGTGCGTCACGCTGGTCGGGTGGGACGCGCAGCAGCCGGGAGGCCCCGTGCCCGAGGGTGACAGCGTGTGGAAGGTCGCCCGCACCCTCGAGGGCGCGATCGCCGGGAAGGTCCTGTCCACCGGGCGCCTCAACGTCCCGGCGCACGCCACCGCGGACCTCTCCGGGTGCAAGGTCCTCGAACTGGCGACGCACGGCAAGCACCTTCTCACCCGCCTGGAGCCGCAGCCCGGGTCCAGCGCCGAGGGCGACGGCCCGCTCACGCGGCACCCCCATCAGCGGATGGACGGCCGGTGGACGGTGCTGCGCGGCAAGACCATGCCCCGGCGCGCCGAGCCGGACGTCCGCGTC
>JBBSRD010000309.1:0-3472 GCA_038243415.1 Actinomycetales bacterium
CAGGAACATGACGAGCCCGTCGCTCATGTGCTGCCACGCGGCGTCGTCGGCCTGCAGCTCGCGGGCCGGGGCGAGACGAGCCTCCGCGTCCTTGGCCCCGACCCTCTCGGTCAGCTGCTGCTCGGCGCCGCTCACGAGGTTCTTCCAGCGCAGCGGGCCCCGCTAGATCGCGTCGCCGGACCGGTGGGTGGGCATGGAGAGCGAGACCGCAGGACCGGCCGTACGCGACCGTGCCAGCGAGACGAGGTCGGGGCGCGTCAAAAGGTCCATGATGATTTTCTCCTTCTGGGTGAACATGCCACCGCCCTGAGCGGCGCTGTGTCTCAGACGAGCCGGACCGATATCTGTGGCCGATGCTGAGAGATCCGAGCCTCTTCAACGAAGAACGCTGCTCTTGGATGATTCACGATATGACGGGTCCTCCCGGGTGGCCAGGGTCTTAAGCCCCCTCCGGGGAAGACCTGCAGAAGCCTCGTCGCCGGTGCCAGGAGCTGAGAGAGAATCGCGCGGCCTCTTCGAGGCGGTGGAGACAAGGGTGACCAGCACGACGCGTGAGCGCTCGACGACCCGGCAGCACCAGCGCGGAGGCGTCGAGGAGCGCGGGAGCGAGCGCATGGTGGTGGTGGGCCACGCCGGGTCGACCGGGGCTCTGCGGGCGCTGGGGTGGGCGGTGTCGGAGGCGCAGCAGCGCTCGGCCCGGCTGACGGCACCCCCGCCGTCGACGTCCGGGGCGGTGTCGTTCGCCGTCCTGCGCTGCGCGCTCGTCACGCCCAGACGGTGGGTTCGCGGCGTGCGGAGGAGGGCGCAGCGCCCGGAGGCGGTGGTCCGCGCGCTGCCCAGGGATGATCTCGTGCCGCTCGCCGTGCACCCCGCCGTGAGGACGTCCTCCCGGGGACGCATCACGTCCGGACGAGGTCGCCCTGCTCCGCCAGCGCCACCTGTGCTGGCTCGGCGCGGCCGGTCGGGCGCGACGGGTGCTCCCCGGCCTCCTGGTCGCGCACCATGGCGACCGGGCAGCGCGCCCGCTCGAGCACCCCGAGGGTCACCGCGCCGGGCAACAGCCTCGTGCCCCCCTCGCCGGAGCACCCGCTGAGCACCAGCAGCTCGGCGCGCCAGCTGCGCCCGACCAGACCCGCCACGGCTTCTCCGCGGATGAGGTGGGTGACGACCAGCACGTCGGGGTGGCGCTCCCGGAAGCCGGCGAGCAGCGCGGAGACCATCGCCCGGTGCTGCGCCCAGCCCCGGTCACCTCCGGCTCCACCGGGCTCGGCGGGGGGCCACACGTGCACGACCTTGAGCGGCGCACCGTGTGCGCTGGCCTGGGCGAAGGCCAGCTCCAGGGCGCCGCGGCCGGCGTGGTGGCCGTCGAGGCCGACGACCACCGATGCTCGCTGGTTGGCCCGTCTCAGGGCCACGCGCGCCTGGTCCTCGCCGAGGGCGGGCTCACCGGTGCCGGGGACCACGACCACCGGGCAGCGGGCACGCATCGCGAGGAAGACCGCGACCTGCTGGCCGGGTCGCTGCGGGGAGGCGCGCAGGAGGGTGTCGCCGAGGACGACGAGGTGGGCGCTGCGGGAGGCGGCGACCAGGGTCGGCACGAGGTGCCCGGCGGCGATGCTGACGCGCGCGTCCGGCGCCAGGTCCGCGGCGAGCGAGCACGCGCGGGCGCGGGCTGCAGCGGCCTCGTGGGCGAGCTGGTCGGCGCCTGGCACGAGGACGGCGCCTTGGGCGTCGGCGACCACCTCGTCGTCGAGGACGTGGACGAGGTGGAGCGGGCGGTGGGTGGTGCGGGACTGCTGCACCGCCCACCGGAGCGCAGCACGATCGGCGCGGCCCTCGTCAAGAGCGACGAGGATCGCGCCCCGCGCGACGGCGGGGCCCGTCCACGTCGGGGAGGCAGCGCCGCGCGCGGTGGAGGCCGGCGTCACTCCCTCAGTCCGAGGTCGACGAGCACGCTCGCCCCGGCACGGCGGGTCTCCATGTGCTCCACGTCCCGTCCGACCTGGGCGCGCAGGGCCGTCAGGACGTCTCCGCTGGCCGGCGCCGAGACCTCGAGGGTGGCCAGGACGTGGCGCACGTGCGAGCTCCTGGCGCTGGTGACCGCTTCCTCGACCAGCTTCACGCCGGCATCCGTCGCGTCCCGCTCGCGCCCGGTCCACAGGTCGAGGCAGACCTCGTCACCGTCCTCGCGGACGACGAGCTCGGCCCCTCGCGCACGGGCGTGGTGGTCCATGAGGTGCTCCTCTGCTCCGCAGCTCCGTCATCGGGTGACGACAGTGCACCGCACCGTGACGATCGACACCAGGGTCGAAGGTCCTGCAGGTGTGCCCCCCACCGAGCACGGTGCCGGTGGTCACCGCACCGGCGCGGACCACCGGACCACGGTGCCGCGACCGGGCGGTCCCTCGACGGTGAGGGAGCCACCCCGGACGACCGCCCGCTCCTCGAGGTTCGCCAGACCGCTGCGCCGGCCAGGGCGACCCGCCCCCCGCCCGTCGTCCCGCACCGTGACCGTCACGGCGTCACCGATGGTGACCGTGACGTCCACGGCGCTGGCGCCAGCGTGGCGGGCCACGTTGGAGAGGGCTTCGCGCAGCACGGCGAGGACGTCGGCGAGCAGCCCGAACGGCAGCGCGTCCAGCGCGCCCTCGAGGTGGACGGCCGGTGCGAACCCGAGCTGGTCCGCCGCCCGGACCACCTCGTGCTCGACGTCGGCGCGCCCGTCTCCCGCCCCGGGCCGGACGTGCAGCGAGAAGATCGTCCGCCGCACGTCGGTGATGGTGTCGTCCAGGTCGTCGACGGCGGTCTCGAGCCGCTGCTCGAGCCATCCGGGCAGCGACTGGCCGCCCGCCGCCTGCAGCGACATGCCCACGGCGAACAGCCGCTGGATCACCAGGTCGTGCAGGTCCCGGGCGATGCGGTCCCGGTCCTCGAAGACCGCGAGGCGTGCGCGGTACGCCTGTGCCCGCGCGACCTCGAGGGAGAGGGCGACGCGGTCGGCGAAGGCCACCACCTCGCCAGCGTCCGCGAGCAGGGCGCGGGCCTGCGCGCCGGTGTCGAACGCCAGCAGCAGCAGCCCCAGCACGCCGTCATCGGCTTCGCCGTCCGAGCGAGGGCGGTCCTCGCCCCGGGGGGCCGGCGACGCCTCCTGCGGGTCGTCGTGGCGACCCTGGCGCCAGTCCACGCGGCACACCAGGAACCGTCCCGGCTCACCCCCGCCCAGGTGCTCGGTGAGCGCCGGGTCCGCAGGGCCCAGCGGCGGAGAGGCGGGGTCGAGCGCGCCGGCGCTCACGGCAGCGGGCAGCTCGTCCCCGGGCTCCAGCACGAGGTCGCCCTCCGACGCCTCGACACGCAGCGGCCCGCTCGCGCGACCGGCGGGCGCGAGCACCAGCGCGGCGCCCCGGGCGCCGGCAGCAGCGCGGGCGAGGCGTGCCACCTCTCCGCAACCCGCCGCCCGCCCGGCCGGCACGCG
>JBBSRD010000310.1:0-3463 GCA_038243415.1 Actinomycetales bacterium
ACCATCTACCGCAAGGCCCAGAACCGCATCCAGGACCCGGCGAAGCTCAAGCGGCTGGTCGTCGACCTCATCGACAAGGAGCAGTGGGGGGCCGCCGGGACCGACGTCAACGGTGACGCCTACGAGCAGCTGCTCTCCCGGGGCGCCGAGGACGTGAAGTCGGGCGCCGGCCAGTACTTCACCCCCCGGCCGCTCATCACGGCCATGGTCGACGTCCTGGACCCCGGGGTCGACGACACGGTCACCGATCCCGCTGCCGGCACCGGAGGGTTCCTGCTCGGGGCGCACGCGCACGCGAACCGCGATGCTGGACGGCTGAACCCGGCGCAGAGAGACCATATGCGCGACCGCTTCGCCCACGGCGTCGAGCTGGTCGACGGCACCGCCCGCCTGGCGGCGATGAACCTGCTCCTGCACGGCCTCGGCGACCCGGTCGGTGAGAGCCCATCGAGGTCAAGGACGCCCTCACGGCAGCGCCGAGCCGCCGCTGGTCCGTGGTGCTCTCGAACCCACCGTTCGGCCGCAAGGCCTCTACGACGATGGTCGGCGCCGACGGGCGCGAGGCCAAGGAGGACCGCGCCATCGAGCGGGCGGACTTCTCGGTGACCACGTCGAACAAGCAGCTGAACTTCCTCCAGCACATCCTCACCATCCTGGAGACGAACGGCCGCGCCGCCGTGGTGCTGCCGGACAACGTGCTCTTCGAGGGCGGCGCCGGCGAGTCGCTGCGCCGGCGCCTGCTGGCCGACACCGACCTCCACACGATCCTGCGACTGCCGACGGGGATCTTCTACGCCCAGGGCGTCAAGGCCAACGTCCTGTTCTTCGACAAGAAGCCGGCGTCGGAGGAGCCGTCGACGAAGCGGCTCTGGGTCTACGACCTGCGTACCAACCTGCACTTCACGCTCAAGCAGAACCCGCTCCGGCGCGCACACCTGGACGAGTTCGTCGACTGCTACCGCGTGGGCGCCCGTTACGAGCGGGTGGAGTCCGAGCGGTTCCGATCCTTCCCCTACGACGAGCTGGTGGCTCGCGACAAGGCCAACCTCGACATCACCTGGCTGCGCGACGCTTCGCTGGAAGACCTCGACGACCTGCCGGCGCCCGAGGTGATCGCGCGCGAGATCGTCGAGGACCTGACTGCGGCGCTCGCGGAGTTCGAGGCGGTGGCCACCGCTCTGGAGCGGGCAGCGGGCGGAGACGCCACCGACGCGGAGGACGACGACCGCCGCGAGGAGGATGCCGCCGCGCTCAGCGCGTGAGGGCGCCCGCAAGGCATCCATGACGTGGCGATCGAGCGGGGACCTGGTGCGCGCGACACGCCGTGGGAGGGCGCACCGGTTCCCCGCTCGACGCACGAGCTCCTGATGGGGCGGACGGGCAGCGCACGGAGTCCCCGCTCGGCATCACCAGGTGGTGCGGAAGACCACCGTGACCGCGATGGTCCACGCCCCGGCGACGGCCAGCCAGCGCCGGTGCCGGTCCTCGGGGAGCCACGCCACGAGCGGCACCAGCCACAGCAGGAACGGCAGCCAGATGCGCTCGGTCTCAGACTTCGAGAGCCCGGTGGAGGTGGCCGCGATGATGGCGATGCCCGCTCCGATGGCCATCCACCCGGTGGCGGGGACGGCGAGGCGGTCGAGGAGAGCGACGACCCGCGCGGAGACGGTGGGGCGGGCGTCCAGGGCCACGGACCCGCCGCCCGGGGGGGCAGCAGCAGGGCCGTCAGGGCGGACCGGCTCCGCGGAGCCGTCGCGCAGCGCGCGCACCCGTCGCGCCCCGCGGGAGATCGCCACGCCCAGCCCCGCCACCGTCGCGGGGCCGAGCACGAACGCCGAGACCGCGAGGTTGCCCCACAGCCAGTAGCTGTGCTGGCGCAGCTCGCCCTTGCCCTGGTAGTAGCGGACGATGAGGGTCTGCTCGCCCTCCACCCACCAGAACCCGCCGAGGGCGAAGAGCCCCACCGGCACGAGGGCGGCGACGATCGCCGGCAGGAGCGGTCGCCAGCTCCGGGCGGCGACGAGGACGGTCAGCGCCATCGGCGCCAGCAGGATCAGGCCGTAGCTGAGGAACAGGCAGGTGCCCAGGACGAACCCGGCGGCCAGCGACAGCAGCAGGGCCCTCCGGCCGGGCGGCGCCGTGGCCCCGAGCGCGAGGAGCGCCAGCCCCCACGCCGCGATCGCCATGAAGCCGCCGTCGGCGGAGATCCACGTCCAGACGACCATCGGCGCCAGCGCCAGGAACGGCGCGACGGCGCGGGCGCGGCGCTCGTCCCCGAGCGCGCGCAGGGTGATGAGCACGGCGACGACCCCGGTGGAGGCGATGAGGGCGGTGACGATGCCCGACGCCGCCGCGCCGCCGAGGCCGATGCGGTCCAGCCCCACGTAGAAGAACAGCGGGAGCGGCGGGTGGCCCGTGCTGTGGGTCTCCCAGTGGTCCGGGGAGGTCAGGAGGATGCGGTCGGTGTAGACCCTCAGGGCCTCGAGGACCGAGTCCACCCGCGGCACGTCGCTGAGGTACTCGTCCTCGGTGGACAGCGGCGCGACGATGCCCCCGGACCACCCGCGCACCAGCGCGTTGCTGACCCCCCACAGCGCCCCGATGCCGAACGTGGCGGCGAGCAGGCGCCGCCAGGACAGGGTCCGTGCCAGGGCGGGGCCGCGCAGCGTGACGGCGGTCGCCAGCGGGACGGCGAGCAGCAGGGCCCACCCGAGCGTCGGGTCGAGGTGGGCGCTCAGCGGCGGCAGCCACTGGTGGACGTCACCGCCCCACCACCCCAGCGGCTCAGCGAGGAAGGCCGCCGCCAGCAGGAGGGTCGCGGCGACCAGCGCCACGACCTCCGCGGTGGGGCGCCGGCGCCGGGGCGCCTGCGAGGGTCGATCGGCCACGCGGGTGTGCTGGTCGGTCACCGTGCCATCCTCGCCGATGCCGCTGGGGCGCCGCTGGGATCTGCGTGCGGAGCCCGCGCTGGAGGATCGTGCTCCTGGGGCGAGGCGCCTACCTGGCCGGCTCGATCGGCACGACGGGCGGCCCGGGGCTCGAGCTGCCCTCCTCGGGGGCGTCGTCGCCGGGGGTGTCGTCGATCGCCGGCCCGGGGTCGGAGGAGCCGACCTTCGGTGCGTCGTCCCCGGAGGTGGCGTCGACGGCGGTTCTGGGGTCCGAGGGGCCCGTGCCGCCGGGACCGTCGCTCTGGCTCGTGCTCATGCGCGCCTCCATCGGTGCTCACCGCCGTCGTCGGCGGTGGTGAGCGTGAGGATAGGCCCGCTCAGACCTGCCCGGCGAGCTCGCTGCGGGACCCGGCACCCGCCTCCACGCCGTCGACGACGCGGGCGGCGTCCTGGCGGAACTGGGTGCGGTGCAGCTCCTCGTACCTGCCGCCGACGCGCATCAGCTCGTCGTGGGAGCCGCGCTGGACCACCCGTCCGTCCTCGAGCACGAGGATGACGTCCGCCGAGCGGATCGT
>JBBSRD010000311.1:0-3453 GCA_038243415.1 Actinomycetales bacterium
CGCCTCGGGAGCATCGACGGGACGGCCGTGCTGAGCACCCACGTGCGCCTGGTGGTCGCCGGGGCGCTCGCCGTGCTGGTGGGGACGCTGCTGTCCCTGGCGCTGCGCGGCGACGGGGTCAGCGGCCGGGCCGACGCGGCGCTGGTCCTCCTCGTGGCCGGCGGCGGCATGACGCTCGTGTACGCCGCGGCCCTCGTGGCGCTGAGGGTCCAGGAGATCGGACCCCTCGTCCGGCGGGTGCCCGGCGTCCCCGCGGGCGTGTCCCGGTGGTTCGGCCCCGGACCCGGCCACCGCTGACCAGCCGCCGCCGGGGGTGCCCTACGGTGTCGGGCACAAACCGGACATCGTCAGCGGGTGCGGGCTCGACCTCTCACTGCCGAGGACCGTCGAGGGGGAGCGATCGTCCTGCCCGCCGCCGGGTCCGGCACTCGTGGAGGTCACCGTGGGACACCGAAAGCTCGTCGGCCCGGGGCGCGCTGCCGCCCGCGACCCGCTCCTGCCCGCTGCGAACCTCGATCCTCACCCCGCGGTGCGCCCGGTGGTCCTGGGCGGTGACATCGGCGCCTACAGCCTCGCCCGCGCCTTCCACGAGGCCTACGGGGTGCGCACCACCGTGCTCTCCAGCGCGGCGACGGGACCGGTGCGCCACTCCGGGGTGATCGACAACGTCGTCGTGCCCGGCATCGAGGATCCCGCGGTCGCCGTCGACGTCCTGCAGCGCCTCGCCGCACGTCACGACGCCGAGGAGGGCCGGCTCCAGCTGCTGGGCAGCGCCGACCGCGCCGTGCGCCTCCTGGTGGAGCACCGCGAGCGGCTGGAGGACCGGTACGTCGTGCCCTACGTCGGCCTCGACCTCCTCGACCGGCTGACCGACAAGGAGCGCTTCGGAGCGCTGTGCACCGAGCTCGACATCGCCACGCCCACCACGGTCGTCGTCGACGTCGCCCGCGAGGCGCGCGCGACCGGCGGCGCCGGCGCGGACGTCGGCGACCTGACCTTCCCCGTCATCGCGAAGGCGGCCAGCACCACCGAGTACGCCGAGGTCTTCTTCCCCGGCAAGTCCAAGGTCTTCACCGTGCACGACGCCGCCGCGCTCGACGACCTGCTGGACACCCTCGCTCGCGCCGGGTACCGGGGCCGCTTCCTCGTCCAGGACCTCGTCCCCGGCGACGACTCGGGCATGCGTGTCCTCACCTGCTACAGCGACTCCACCGCGCGCGTCCGACTCTCCTCCTACGGACGCGTGCTGCTGGAGGAGCACACCCCCGGCGCCCTCGGGAACCCCGCAGCCATCATCACCGGCCACCACCACGCGGTCACCGCCGCGGCGACCCGCCTGCTCGAGCACGTCGGGTGGACCGGCTACGCCAACTTCGACATCAAGGTGGACCCGCGCGACGGGCGGCACATCTTCTTCGAGCTCAACCCCCGCCTGGGGCGCAGCAACCACTACCTGAGCGCCGCCGGGCAGAACCCCGTCGAGCCCTACGTCCGCGAGCACCTGCAGGGCCTGCCCCCGCTGCCCCCCGGAGCGCCCCGCGAGCCCGACGACGAGCGCCTGTACTCCATCGTCCCGCCGTCCCTGCTCCTGCGCTACGTCGACGACCTCGCGCTGCGCGAGCGCGTGCGTGCCCTCGTGCGCTCGCGGCGGGCCTGCGACCCCCTGAGCTACGGCCCCGAGCACGACCTCCGCCGCCTGACCTACGTCCGTCTCGCCCGGCTCAACCAGGTGCGGAAGTTCCGGGCGCACCACCCGGTCACCGCGAGCGACGACGGCTCCCGGCACGTCACGGAGCCGGCCCCCACCCTCAGCGCGTGAGCGACGGGCCGCTCCTCGGGCGCCGGGAGGGCACTCGTCTGGCCGGGGTCGTGGGCGGCTCGGGCCCGCTGGCGACCGCCTGCTTCCTCGAGACCGTCGTGCGCCTGACCGACGCCGACCAGGACCAGGACCACGTCGACCTCATCGCCCTGCAGCACGCCACGACCCCCGACCGCACGGCCCACGTGCTCGGGCGCTGCGCGCAGGACCCCGGCCCCGTCATGGCCGACGACGCGAGGCGCCTCGAGCGCTGGGGCGCCGAGCTCGTCGTCGTGCCCTGCAACACCGCCCACCACTACCTGGCGCAGATCACCGCCGCCGTCGGCGTCCCCGTCGTGAGCATCGTCGCCGAGACCGTGGCGGCCGCCGTGGCGCGCCGGCCCGGGCTGCGGGCCGTGGGCGTGCTGGCCACCGAGGGGACGATCGCCGCGAAGGTCTACCACGACGCCTTCGCCGGGGTGGGCGTCGACGCTGTCGTGCCCGGCCCCGCTCTGCAGGCCGTCGTCTCCGACATCGTGTACCGCGGCGTCAAGGCCGGGCAGCGCGTCGACCCGGGTGCGCTGATCCACGTCGTGGAGGCTCTCGTCGCGCAGGGGGCAGAGCTCGTGGTCCTCGGCTGCACCGAGCTGTCGGTGGTGGCGCTGGCCTGCGGCCTCCTCGACGACGCCCGCGTCGTGGACTCCCTCGACGCCCTCGCGCGGGCGACCATCCGGGCGACCGGTCACGCCGTGCGCCACAGCCGCTGCCTCCAGCGACGCCGCTAGTCTCCTCTGCACGCGTGGGCGAGCCACCCGACCGGGTGCGCAGGCGACCCGAGGCGGAGCAGGAGCTGGTGGTGTTGCACGAGGACGCGGGAACGGACGGGCCCAGGGGCGACGAGCACGGCGGACCTCGGGCAGGCGCGGCCGGGCCCGGTGGCGTCACCACCACCGTCAGGACCAGCACCGTCCGTCCCAGCACCACCGGCTCGATCGGCCTGCTCCTGGCGGGGCGCTACCGCCTGGACGAGCGACGCGGGCGCGACGGCGACTCCTCCTCCTGGGACGGCCACGACACCCAGCTCGAGCGGCGCGTCCTCATCCGGGTGGTCTCCGGCCGGGCGGTGCCCTCGGCGCTGGAGGGCGCCCGCGCGGCCGCGGCCCACCCCGCTCCCGGGCTCACGCGCATCCTCGACACCGGGAGCGCCCGTGCCACCGACGGCACGGTCCTCGGCTGGGTCGTGGAGGAACGCCCCCCGGGCGACCGTCTCGACGACCTCGTGCGTGACGTCCCGCTCGATGCCGCCCGCGCACGAGCCGTGGTGGGCCAGGCAGCGACGGCGCTCGCCGAGGCGGCCCGGGCCGGGTGCCACCACCGTCTCCTCACCCCGTCGAGCCTCTACGTCAGCGGCGGCTCGGCCGTGGTCAGCGGCCTCGCCGTCGCCGCGGCCGCTGCCGGTCTCGCGCCCACCTCCGAGGACGCCGCCCTGGCCGAGGACGGCCGCGGGCTGGCCTCGCTGCTGTACGCCGCGCTCACCGGTTACTGGCCCCATGACTCCGCAGGGCCCGCTGGGGCGAAGCCGCGCTCCGAGGGAGCGGCGGCGCCGCTGCACGTCCTCCTGCCCGACGTCCCGCGCGACCTCGACGCCATCGTGA
>JBBSRD010000312.1:0-3448 GCA_038243415.1 Actinomycetales bacterium
CCACTTCTTGTCGATGACGACGTTGCGGCCCCGGGGGCCGAGCGTCACCTTGACGGTGTTGGCGAGCGCGTCGACGCCGCGCGCGAGGGAGCGACGAGCGGTCTCGTCGAACTGCAGGATCTTGGCCATGGGACCTTCGCAGCTCCGGGAGTGGTGCGGGGGAGAGCACAGCGCCCCGGTGCCGGCGGTGCCGGTCGCCGGGGCGCTGGTTCAGCACCGATCGGTGCTGTGCGTGCTGGTGGTGCTGTTCGTGATGTGGCTCAGGAGCCGGTGACCACGGCGAGGACGTCGCGGGCGGAGAGGACCAGGAGGTCGTCGCCGCCGTAGCGCACCTCGGTGCCGCCGTACTTGGAGTAGATGACCCGGTCGCCGACGCTGACGTCCAGGGGCACGCGGTTGCCGTTGTCGTCGATGCGGCCCGGGCCCACGCTGAGGACCTCGCCCTCCTGGGGCTTCTCCTTGGCGGTGTCGGGGATGACCAGGCCGGACGCGGTGGTCTGCTCCGCGTCGATCGGCTTGACGACGAGGCGGTCCTCGAGGGGCTTGATGGAGACCGACATGGACGGACCTCCCTCTCTGTGAAGTGAACGGGTCGTGACTCAGGTCTTCCTGGCGCTGGGGGCGTGGTCGTCGTCGCGGGAGCCGACCGTGCCGCACCAGCTGGCACCCGACATCGTCGAGTGCCAGCACGACACTAGGCCCGGCGTTAGCACTCGGTCAACTCGAGTGCCAGGAACCGTCCGCCGGGACGGGCCTGGGACGTCCCGCTCCGGCGGCGACCGCACGCTGGCACGATCGCGGGCGTGACGACGACCTCCCTGGCCGACCTCCTGACGCCCGAGGGCTGGGCCCTCCTGGAGGCGCTCCCGCCCTACGACGAGGCCTCGGTCCTGCCCCTGGGCGAGCGCCTGCGGGCGGGCGGGGCCGACGCCGACCTCGTCGCGGCCGCCATGACGCAGTCCCGCCTGCGCGCGCGCGCGGCCACGAAGTTCGGGTCCTTCGCCTCCTCCATGCTCTTCACGGCGGCCGGCCTGGAGCAGGCGACGCGTCTCGACGTCGCGGCCCACCACGCGCGCCGCTACGCGAGGGCCGGCATCGCCAGGGTGGCCGACCTCGGGTGCGGCATCGGCGGCGACGCGATGGCGCTGGCCGGCCTGGACCACGAGGTCCTCGCGGTCGACGCCGACGAGGCCACCGCGGCCGTCGCCGCCGTCAACCTGCGCCACTGGCCGAGCGCCCGGGTGCGGCAGGCGTTCGCTGCCGACGTCGACCTCACCGGGGCCGCGGGGATCGACGGCGTGGGCTCGAGTGACGGGGTGTGGGTCGACCCGGCCCGCCGCACCGCCTCGGGGCGCCGCGTCCTCGACCCGCGCCGCGCCTCCCCGTCGTGGGACGAGGTGATGGCCTTCGCTGCCCTCGTCCCGGCGACGGGGGTGAAGCTGGCGCCGGGCATCGACCGGGACCTGGCCGCTGGCGCGCCCCACGGCGCCGAGACGCAGTGGGTCTCCGTGGACGGCGACGTGGTGGAGGCCGCCGTGTGGTGCGGGCCCCTGGCGCGACCGGGCCTGATCCGCACCGCGCTGGTGCTGCGGGGCGGGTCGGCGAGCGAGGTGACCGTCGTGGGCATGCCGGAGCCCGGCGCGATCTCCTCGATCGACGACGTGGGCCGCTATCTGTACGACCCCGACGGCGCCGTGGTCCGCTCGGGCCTCGTCGGCCAGGTGGCTGCAGCGGTCGGCGGTGAGCTGCTGGACGCCTCGATCGCCTACGTCACCGCCGCCGAGCACGTCCCCACCCCCCTGGCCACCGCCTTCGCCGTCGAGGACGTCCTGCCCTTCTCCCTCAAGGCGCTGCGCAGCCACCTGCGGGCGCGCGGCACCACGCGAGTGGAGATCCTCAAGCGGGGCAGCGCCGTCGACGTCGAGCTCCTGCGCCGCCAGCTGCGGCTGGCGGGGAACGCGGGCGGGTCCGAGGCGGCGCGCCCGGAGGCCTCGCTGCTGCTGACCCGGGTCGCCGGCCAGCCCGTGGTGGTGGTCGCGCGGCGCCTGCGCTGACGGCGACCGTCGGTAGGTTCGGCCCATGACGTCTGCCGCCGCCCCCTCCCCCGCGCGCCGCGACCTCTCGGGCCTGCCCCTCGCGCACCTGCACCTCCACCTCGAGGGCTCGATGCGCCCGCAGACCCTCGCCGAGATGGCTGCCGGCTACGGCGTCCCCGTGCCGGCGACACGCGGATTCGGGTCCTTCACCGCGTTCGCCGGCCTCTACGTGGCCGCGACCGAGGTGCTGCGCACCGAGGCCGACCTGCGCCGGGTGGTCCGCGAGGTCGTCGAGGACTCCGCGGCCGACGGCGCCGTGTGGGTCGAGCCGCAGTTCGTCCCGCCGTTCTACGACGGGCGGCTCGGGACCGTGCCGGAGATCATCGCCATGGTCGCCGACGAGGGCGCCGCCGTGGCCCGGCGCCTCGGGGTGGGCTTCGGGCTCATGGTCGCGGCTGACCGCACCCGCGACCCGGGCGACGCCGAGACGCTCGCGCGCCAGTGCGTGGAGGCGGGCACCGGCCAGGTGGTCTCCTTCGGGCTCGCCAACGACGAGGTCGCCGGCCCGCCCGCGCCCTTCGCCCGGGCCTTCGCGATCGCCCGCGAGGCCGGGCTGGTCAGCGCCCCGCACGCCGGTGAGCTGGCCGGGCCGGACTCCGTGCGCTCGGCCCTGGACGACCTGGGCGCCGCGCGCCTCGGTCACGGGGTGCGGGCGGTGGAGGACCCCTCGCTGGTGGCCCGGCTCGCGGCGGAGCAGGTGTGCCTCGACGTCTGCCCCACCTCCAACCTGCTGCTCTCCGTGGTGCCCAGCCTCGACGTGCACCCGCTGAAGGCCCTGCTGGAGGCCGGCGTGCCGTGCTCGATCGGCGGCGACGACTCCCTGCTCTTCGGCCCGGGGCTGGCCGCAGAGGTGCGCACCGCCCGCGACGTCCTGGGCCTGAGCGACGAGCAGCTCGCCACCGTGGCGCGCTCCGGGCTACGGGCCGCGGCCCACGCCCCGGCCGCGCTGGTCGACGATGCCCTGGATCGCGTGGACGACTGGCTCGCAGCACCCGCCGACGGATCCTGACCGGGGCGGCGGACCCGACCCCGCTCAGCGCCCCGCGAGGGTCCGGGTCGCCAGCTCGGTGAGCACCGCGGCGACGTCGGGGAGCACCGCGTCGTCGAAGGCCGCCAGCGGCGAGTGGTTGTCGGGCTTGACGTCCTCGTCGCCGTAGGGGCTGGCCGCGACGAAGAGCATCGCCCCGGGCACCGACTCGAGCACGCGCGAGAAGTCCTCCGCCCCGGTGATCGGCCGCTCCAGGCGCTCGAAGCGCTCGGCCCTGAGGACGGAGGCCACCGCGGCCTCGGCGACGTCCACCGCGCCGGCGTCGTTCACCGTCACCGGGTAGCCGCGGGTGAAGGTCGCGTCG
>JBBSRD010000313.1:0-3383 GCA_038243415.1 Actinomycetales bacterium
CGTGGCCCTGGCCATCATGCGGCGACGGTCCTCCCTGCTCGCGGTCCAGGAGGCCGAGGCCGCGGCGAACGCGGGCCGGTCCGAGGGCCTCGTCACGCAAGAGCCCGCCGCGCTGGTGCCCAGCGGGAGCCCGGGCCCTGTCGCCTCGTCGCCCCGTGGCGTCGAGCCGGTGATCATCGCCGCCCCGGGCGCTCCCCCGCGCCACGTGGTGCGCTTCGAGGCCGGTTCTGACGGGGACGCGGAACAGCGCGTCCACGCGGGGCGCTGAGGGCGGCGTGCCCACGCTCGAGCTTGACGACGCACTGGCCCGCCTCGGTGACGCGATCACCGCCGGCGACCTGGTCCGCGCGCTGGCCTCCGGGCGGCGGCGCGGCCAGGACCCGCCGGACCCCGAGCGGGTCGAGGTGCGCCCCCTGCTGCTCGCCGGAGCACCCCACCTGCAGGTCACCGCCCGCTCCGGCCCGGCGGTGCGGACGTCCAACCACCCTCTCGACGACGTCGTGGCCGCCCGTGAGGCCGTCGCCGCCCTGCTCGCCGTGCCCTATGCCACCTGGCACGTCGAGACCGGCGGCGACGTCTTCCAGCTGCGGGTGACCAAGCGGGGTGCGGCTCAGCTGCACCGCTCCGCGCCCGAGGCCGGCGCGGGAGGCCGCGCTGCGACGACGGACGCGGGCCACGACCGGCGCAAGGCCCACCTCCTCGCCCCGGACGACCCGCTGTTCACCGTCCTCGGCGCCGACGGGGACAAGCGCAAGCAGGTCGACGCGTTCCTGCGCCAGCTCGCCGCGGCGGTCCCCGCGGTACCCGCCCCTGCCGATGACGATGCCGGCGATGACGAGGCTGACGGGGCCGCTGCTGGTGCTCCGCCGCTGCGCGTCGTCGACCTCGGCTGCGGCAACGCCTACCTCACGCTGGCCGCGCACCGGTGGCTCGCCGAGCGGGGCCGCGCCGGCGGGGTGCGCACCGTCGGGGTCGAGCTGCGCGAGGACCTCGTCGCCCGCTCCACCGACCGCGCAGCCCGCGCCGGGCTGGAGGACGTCACCTTCGTGGCCGGCACCATCGACGGCGCCGACCCCGTCCCCGCGCTGGGTGGCGCGCCGGACGTCGTGCTCGCCCTGCACGCCTGCGACACGGCCACCGACGACGCCCTCGTCCGGGCCGTGCGGTGGGAGGCGCCCGTCATCCTCGCCGCGCCCTGCTGCCACCACGACCTCCAGCGCCAGATGGGCGCTCGAGCGTCGGCCCCCGAGCCCTGGGCCCTGGTCACCCGCCACGCGATCCTGCGCGAGCGCCTCGCCGACGTGCTCACCGACGGCCTGCGCGCCTCGATCCTGCGCCTGCTGGGCTACCGCGTGGACGTCGTGGAGTTCGTCGGTTCCGCCCACACCCCGCGCAACGCCATGATCCGCGCCGTGCGCACCGGCGCCCCGCCGACGCCGGCGCAGGTGCAGGAGTACCGGTCCATGACGGCGGTCTGGGGCGTGCGCCCGGCGCTCGCGGAGCGCCTGGCCCCCGAGCTGGAGCCGTGGCTCAACCCCGCTGGGTGAGCGCCCGCACCGCCAGGGCGGTGACCAGCGCGGCCTGGGCGGCCTCGTGGCCCTTGTCCTCGCGGGAGCCCGGCAGCCCGGCGCGGTCGAGAGCCTGGGCGTCGTCGTCGCAGGTCAGCAGCCCGAAACCCACGGGCACCCCGGTGCTCACGGACACCTGTGTGAGCCCGTCGGTGGCGGCCGAGCACACGTAGTCGAAGTGCGGCGTGCCGCCGCGCACCACCACGCCGAGGGCGACGACCGCGTCGGCGCCGCCGCTGGCGGCTGCTGCGCGCGCGAGCACGGGGAGCTCGAAGCTGCCGGGCGCGCGCACCAGCCGCACGTCCTGCACGCCGGCCTCGGCCAGGGCGCGCTGGGCGCCGGCGACGAGACCGTCCATCACCGTCGTGTGCCACAGGGACGCGATGACGACGACCCGCAGGCCCTCCGCCCCCTCGATCGGCAGCGCGGGTGCGTTCTCGCCGCTCATCGCACGGTCTCCCTGGTGGTCGTCGAGGTGGGTGGCGCCGGGGTGGGCTCGGCCTGCTCGAGAGCAGCGTCCAGCCCGGGCAGGTGGTGGCCCATGCGGTCCCGCTTGGTGCGCAGGTAGGCCAGGTTCTCAGCGGTCGGCGTCACG
Source organism: Actinomycetales bacterium (assembly GCA_038243415.1). Classification (GTDB taxonomy): domain Bacteria; phylum Actinomycetota; class Actinomycetes; order Actinomycetales; family Quadrisphaeraceae; genus CADCUY01. The sequence continues at coordinate 2,164 of JBBSRD010000313.1, forward strand.
CTGGTGGCGAGCCGCTCCGTGACGACCGCCCCGGACCGGCGCAGCCCGTCGACCTTCGCGGGGTTGTTGGTCAGCAGGCGCACGCTGGTCACCCCGAGGTCGGCGAGGACGTGGGCGGCGGCGCCGAAGTCACGAGCCTCCGCGGGCAGGCCCAGCTCGGTGTTGGCGTCGACGGTGTCGGCGCCGGCGTCCTGCAGGGCATAGGCGCGGATCTTGTCGACCAGGCCGATGCCGCGGCCCTCGTGGCCCCGCTGGTAGACCAGCACGCCGCTGCCCTCCGCGGCGATGCGGTCCAGGGCGCTGTCCAGCTGCTGCCCGCAGTCGCAGCGCAGCGAGCCCATGGCGTCGCCGGTGAGGCACTCCGAGTGCAGGCGCACCAGCACGTCCTCGCGGTCGCGCACCTCGCCGAGCACCAGAGCCACGGACTCCGCGCCGGCGCCCTGACCGGCGGTGCGGTGAACGATCGCGTGGAAGGTCCCGTGACGGGTGGGCAGCCGGGCCTCCGCGACGCGCTGCACGGGCAGGCGCGGAGCGTCCGGCAGGTGTGACGGGCCGGCCTGCGGTCCAGCGGCGGCGGCCCGGCGGTGCAGCGCCAGCTCGTCGATCGTCACGATGGTCAGGCCGTGCTCGGCCGCGAGCGCCTCGAGCTGGGGGCCGCGGGCCATCGACCCGTCGTCCTTGACGACCTCGGCGATCACCGCGGCCGGGCGCAGGCCAGCCAGGCGCGCGAGGTCCACGGAGGCCTCGGTGTGGCCCCGGCGGGCCAGGACGCCGTCGGGGTGGGCGCGCAGCGGCAGAACGTGACCGGGGCGGATGAGGTCCTCGGGGGTCGAGGCGGCTCCGGCGAGCGTGCGCAGCGTGAGGGCGCGGTCGGCCGCGGAGATCCCCGTGGTGGTGCCGACGGCGGCGTCAGCGGTGATGGAGTAGGCCGTCCCGCGAGGGTCCTGGTTGGCGCTCACCATGGCCGGCAGGCCCAGGCGGTCGAGGTCCTCCCCGGCCATCGGGGCGCACAGCAGACCCGAGCTGTGGCGCACGATGAAGCCGATCGCCTCCGGGGTGGCGTGCTCGGCGGCCATGACGAGGTCGCCCTCGTCCTCGCGGCCCGCGTCGTCCACGACGAGCACCATGCGCCCGGCGGCGACGTCGGCGACGGCCCGCTGGACGGCGCTGACGTCGGCGTCGAGCGTGCTCACGATGCGCCCCCGCGGGCGGCGAGCATC
>JBBSRD010000314.1:0-3369 GCA_038243415.1 Actinomycetales bacterium
CGAGCCGGCGGCGGTGTACCTGCCGGCCTGCGTCTCCACGATGTTCGGGCCCTCGGGGGCCGACGCCGGCTCGCCAGGGGTGCAGGAGAGCTTCGAGTCGCTGTGCCGGCGCGCTGGCCTGACGCTGCTGGTGCCCGACGGGGTCGACCAGCTGTGCTGCGGCACGCCGTGGTCCTCCAAGGGGTTGCCGCAGGCGGCCGCCGCGATGCGCGCCCGCGTGGTGGCGGCGCTGCTCGAGGCCACGCGCGGCGGTGAGCTGCCGGTGGTGTGCGACGCGTCCTCGTGCACCGAGGGCCTGGTCGAGGCGGTCCGCGGCGCCGGCCCCGGCGCAGCGGCGCTGCGGGTGGTCGACGCGGTGGACTTCGCCGCGGAGCACGTGCTGCCGCTGCTCCCCCCCGTGCCCGGAGCCCGACGGGTACCGGTGGTGGCCCTGCACCCGACGTGCTCGTCGACCCGGTTGGGGTCCAACGACGCGCTGGGCGCCCTGGCCGGTGCGCTCGCCGAGGAGGTGGTGGTCCCGCCCGGCGGGGGGTGCTGCGGCTTCGCCGGGGACCGGGGCATGCTCCACCCGGAGCTGACCGCCTCGGCCACCGGCCGTCAGGCCGCAGAGGTGCGGGACCTGGGCGCCGACGCCCACGTCTCGTGCAACCGCACCTGCGAGATCGGGATGAGCCGGGCGACCGGTGAGCGCTACCGCCACGTGCTCGAGGTGCTCGACGAGGCCACCGCACCGCGCTGAGCCTGCTGACGTCGGGTGCCCGTGCGTGCGTGGCACCCTCATGAACGGAGACCGGTCCCCCCACCTGAGGAGAAAAAAATGATCTTCATCACCGCGAAGTTCGCCGTCAAGCCCGAGCACGCCGACCAGTGGCCCCAGCTGGCGGCGTCGTTCACCCAGGCCACCCGCGCCGAGCCCGGCTGCCTGTGGTTCCAGTGGTCCCGGTCGGTGGAGGACCCGACCGAGTACGTCCTGGTCGAGGCGTTCCGCGACGGCGAGGCCGGCGGGAACCACGTGCAGTCGGAGCACTTCAAGGCCGCGCAGCGCGAGCTGCCGCCCTACCTGGTCTCGACGCCACAGGTGGTGAACGTCGAGGTGCCCGGCGAGGAGTGGTCGCTGCTCGGCGAGATGCAGGTGGACGCGCCCTGACCGGCGCACTCCCTCCTACAGCAGGCCGGCCTTGAGCTGCTCGGCGATGTGCTCGGCCGGTAGGGCGGGGTCTCGGTGATCCCGACCGCCCCGACCGCCCGGTAGAGCTCTGCGGCGTGCTCCCACGCGTAGGTCCGCAGGGCCACGTCGTTCGGGTGGTCGTCGAAGTGCACGTTCGGGACCGGCAGGCCGTGCTGGTCCTTCACGTCGGCGTTGAGCGTCACCCGGTTCGTGGACTGCGGCATGTCCTCACCGATGATCCACAGGCCGGCGGTGTTCTCGTAGCCGTCCAGGATCTCGGTGAAGGCCGGCCCCCACGCACCCGGATCCGCAAAAGCCGCGCGCTGCACGGCCACCCGAGCCACGTGGTGGCGGTGAGGGCCGTGGTCTCCCGGCTGCGGCGCAGCATCGGCGGCCTGCTCGCGACGCAGCCCTACCGCTTCGCCGGCGGGATGGCGGTGGAGGTGCTGGAGGCAGACCCCGTTGTCCCACGGGCCTGAGCCGCGAGCTCAGAGGTCACCAGGAGGCGAGATCGAAGGCATCGCTGATCGCCCTCGCCAGGGCTTCTTCCTCATCGTCGAAGAGGAGGCCGGTGGATGCGCCGACGGCTGAGACGTGAACCGTGACGAGGGTGTCACAGTTGATGACGCTCTCGTGGTCGAGGCCGTTCCGCGCGCCCACGGGCACTTCCGTCGTGAGGCCTCTGATGGTGCTGGTGATGGGGGCGACGGTGATCCGGGCAAGCAGGTGGAGTCGTGGCTCCCGCGTGAGGATCGGGGCTGGGCGCCGTTCGTCGAGCGCGACCCGGGGTCCGGCGGCGGCGTCGCCGTCGTGCTCAGCGGACGGTGGCGCGCCCCGCGGTCTCCCCGCCGTCGACGACGAGCTCGGCCCCGGTGGAGAACGAGGACTCGTCGCTGGCGAGGAGCACCACGATCCGCGAGACCTCGTCGGCCTCACCAATGCGGTGCAGGGCCACGTGCTCGGGGCTCTCGTCCGCGCCCTTGGTGATGGCGGTCCGGATGACCCCGGGGTGGACGGAGCTGCACCGCACGCCGCTGGGCCCCAGGTCCAGGGCGACGGCCTTGGTGGGCCCGCGCACCCCTCACGTGGAGGCCACGTAGCCGGGGACGTTTTCGCAGGCGATCAGCCCGGTGGTCGAGGAGACGTTGATGATGGAACCGCCCTTGCCCGAGACCTCGAGCGCCTCGGTGGCGGCGGTGATGCCGTTGAAGACACCGGTGAGGTTGATCGCCATGATGCGGGCCCACGCGTCGTGGGTGTACGCGCCGGCGGGGCCGTAGTTGACGATGCCGGCGTCGTTGACCAGCACGTCCAGCCCGCCGGAGGTGTCCACCGCGGTGGCGACCGCCGCGTCCCAGCCCGCGGGCTCGGTGACGAGCGCCCTGGCGTGGCTGGCGCCCATGCCGTTCGCGCCCCGCTGACCAGCGCTACCGTGCCGGCGACCTATCCCATGCTGCTGCCTCCTGCACCGCGTGCGTCACCGGCCCCGCTGCGCCGGACGGCGCCGTCGATGTGCCCGATGCAGCGACTGCATGTGGCTGTGGATTGGCTCTCCGTGACGGCATCCGCGGATGGCTCACAGACTTCGCTATGAAACAAGGGTCCCGTGAGGAGCGACCGTCCCGGTATGTCTTAATCAGGCATGATGATCGGCCGACCGGCGCGCTCGACGTGCGCCGAGAACGCTGACCTGACGGTCCGCGTGGGGGCCGCATCGCTCGACCCCCTGACCGTCGAGGGCGCGGTGAACCACGTGGTCGACGCCCTCGATCGCAGCGAGGGCGGCCTGGTGGTCACGCCCAACGTCGACATCCTGAGGCTGCTCGAGCGCCCGGACAACGCCGACATCTCGGGGAAGGCGTCCCTGCTCGTCTGCGACGGGGCGCCTCTGCTCCTCGCGGCGCGGCTCAGAGGTGAGCATCTGTCCGCGCGGGTCACCGGCACCGAGCTGGTGCACGGCCTGGCCGCCGCGGCCGCCACCTCCGGGCGGTCCGTCGCCGTGGTGGGTGGTGATCCCGGTGTGGCAGCCGAGGCCGGGCACCGGCTCGCGCAGGAGTACCCGGGGCTCGAGGTGCGGGGCGCCGTCTGCCCCCCGTGGGGCTTCGAGCGCGAGCCCGAGACGCTGGCCGCCCTGGTCGAGGAGGTCACAGCCACCCGCGCGGACCTCGTCTTCGTCGGCCTGGGCTTCCCGAAACAGGAGC
>JBBSRD010000315.1:0-3364 GCA_038243415.1 Actinomycetales bacterium
CGCTGGGTCTCGACCCGGAAGCCGTCGCTGCGGAGCTGGGCTTCGACTCCTCGTCGGAGAACTCGATCGACGGCACGGCGTCGCGCGACTTCGCCGCCGAGGCGGCGTTCGTGTTCGCGATGATCGCGGTCGACCTCTCGCGCATCGCCGAGGAGGTGATCGTCTGGGCCACGGCGGAGTTCTCCTACGTCACGCTCGACGACGCGTTCTCCACCGGCAGCTCGATCATGCCGCAGAAGAAGAACCCCGACGTGGCCGAGCTCGCGCGCGGCAAGGCCGGACGGCTCATCGGCGACCTCGCCGGTCTCCTGGCGACCCTCAAGGCGCTGCCGCTGGCCTACGACCGCGACCTGCAGGAGGACAAGGAGCCGGTGTTCGACGCCTCCGACACCCTGGCCCTGCTGCTGCCCGCGGTGACCGGGATGGTCGCGACGATGACCTTCCACACCCAGCGGATGGCCGGGCTCGCACCGCAGGGGTTCTCCCTCGCGACCGACGTCGCGGAGCACCTGGTGCGCTCCGGGGTGGCGTTCCGCGTCGCCCACGAGGTGGCGGGCGCGTGCGTGCGCGTCGCGGAGGGCCGGGGCGTCGAGCTCGCGGACCTCACCGACGACGAGCTCAGCGGTCTCCACGAGACGCTCGCGGCGGACCTCGCCGGCGTGCGGGCGGTGCTGACGGTCGAGGGGTCGATCGCCTCCCGGAGCTCCCGCGGCGGCACCGCGCCGTCCGCGGTGGCCGCGCAGCTCACGGAGCTGCGGGCCAGAACCGGTGAGCTCGCCGCCCGATGACCGAGCGCGGCGCCCCCGGGCGGGGCTGGCAGGAGTTTCTCGGGGGACCCGTCCTGACCGTGGCCCCCGCCCTCCTGGGGTGCGTCATCAGCCACAGCACCCCGGAGGGCACCGTCTCCGTGCGCCTCACCGAGGTCGAGGCCTACGACGGGCCGGGGGACCCCGGGTCCCACGCGAGAGCCGGTCTCACGCCGCGCACCGCGGTGATGTTCGGCCCGCCGGGGCGGGCTTACGTGTACTTCACGTACGGCATGCACTGGTGCCTCAACGTCGTCACCGGACCGGAGGGGTCCGCGTCGGGCGTGCTCCTGCGAGCAGGCGAGGTGGTCGAGGGCGTGGACCTCGCCCGCACCCGTCGCCCGGCGGCCAGGCGCGACGTCGACCTCGCGCGGGGCCCCGCGCGCCTGGCCAGCGCCCTGGGGGTGGACGGCGCCTCCCGCGGCGCCGACGTCCTGGACGGTGGACCGCTGCGGCTGCTGGGTGAGGCCCCGGCGCCCGGGCCGCCAGCGAAGGAGGTGTGCGCAGGGCCGCGGACGGGGGTCTCCGGGCCGGGCGGTGACGGCGAGCGCTACCCGTGGAGGTTCCACGTCGCGGGCGAGGCGTCCGTCTCGCCGTACCGCGCTTCCGTGAGCAGGCGGCGCCGGGCGTGAGGGGTCCGGCAGAGTGGCCCCGTGAGCGACACCCTTCCCGAGCCTCCTGCGCCCTCTTCCTCCGCCGCCGTCCCCGCCGCCGCTCCTGAGGCTCTCCCGGGGAGCGACCTCTGGGACGAGCTGACCTGGCGGGGGCTCGTGGCGCAGAGCACCGACCCCGACGCCCTGCGGGCGGCCTTCGCCGCGGGCCCCGTGACCTTCTACGTGGGCTTCGACCCCACAGCGCCCAGCCTGCACATCGGGAACCTCGTGCAGGTGCTCACCGCGCGGCGCCTCCAGCAGGGCGGCCACCGCCCGCTCCTGCTCGTCGGGGGGGCGACGGGTCTGGTGGGGGACCCGAAGATGACCGGTGAGAGGGTGCTGAACACCCCGGAGGTGGTCGAGGGGTGGGTGTCGCGCATCGAGGCGCAGGTGTCGCCGTTCGTGGAGCTGGACGAGACCACCGGCGCGCGCCTGGTGAACAACCTCGACTGGACGGCGCCGATGAGCGCCATCGAGCTGCTGCGGGACGTCGGCCAGCACTTCCGGCTCTCGCGGATGCTCGCCAAGGACGCGGTGGCCGCGCGCCTGGCCTCCTCCGAGGGGATCAGCTACACCGAGTTCAGCTACCAGGTCATGCAGGCCATGGACTACCGCGAGCTGCACCGCCGGTACGGCTGCACGCTGCAGTTCGGGGGAAGCGACCAGTGGGGGAACATCACCGCCGGCGTGGACCTCGTCCACAAGGCCGACGGCGTCTCCGTCCACGCGCTGGCCACGCCGCTGGTCACCCGGGCCGACGGGACGAAGTTCGGCAAGACCGAGACCGGGACCGTCTGGCTCGACGCCGAGCTGACCAGCCCCTACGCCTTCTACCAGTTCTGGCTCGGCGTGGAGGACGCGATGGCCGGCACCTACCTCCGCATCTTCTCCTTCAGGGAGCCCGCCGAGATCGAGGCGCTCGACGACGCCACGCGGGAGCGGCCCGCTGCCCGCGAGGCCCCGCGGGCGCTCGCGCGGGACGTGACGACGCTCGTCCACGGCGCGGAGGTCACCGCGGCCGTGGAGGCCGCGAGCGGCGCGCTCTTCGGTCGGGGCGCGCTCGAGGGGCTCGACGAGGCGACGCTGGGCTCAGCCGTCGCCGAGCTCCCGCGGGCCACCGTCAGCCGGGGGGAGGACCTCGACGTCGCGCGGCTCATGGCGGCGGCGGGCGTGGTCGCCAGCATCGGCGCCGCTCGACGCGCCATCGCCGAGGGCGGGGCGTACGTGAACAACCGGCGGGTCGACGAAGCCGCTGCGCCGGGGGGTCTGGTCGCTCCCGGCGACCTGCTCCACGGGAGGTGGCTCCTGCTGCGGCGGGGCAAGCGCACCCTGGGCGTCGTGGAGGTCCTCGCCTGATGGCTGCTCCCGCCTGGTTCGGCCCTTCGCTGCGTCCGTCCGGAGGCTTCGACCCCCCTGGTTGACGTCCTGTCAACCGTCGCGTAGTGTTCCACTCGTTCGCCCGGCAGGGAAGGACGGGAACCGATCAGGTTCCTCGACCCGCCTGAGTGAACCACCAGGTTCGGACTTCACCAGCCTCTGGCTGGGGTATGATTCTGACCGAAACGAAGAGCGATCAGCTCGGGGGCCGATGGTTCCCGACGATGAGCGTCTGTTCCTTGAGAACTCAACAGTGTGCATTGGTTGATGCCATGATGTGCTGCCACGGACCTGGTTCGTGGTGGTGTGTTTTTGGTTGACAGTATTGAGATGGTTTTTTGCCATGCTTGGTCTGTTGGCCGGGATTTTCCTGCTCTGGTTTCGGTCGGGGTGGGTGCTTTTCTTTGATGGAGAGTTTGATCCTGGCTCAGGACGAACGCTGGCGGCGTGCTTAACACATGCAAGTCGAACGGTGATCTTCGGGCTTGCTCGGGGTGATCAGTGGCGAACGGGTGAGTAACACGTGAG
>JBBSRD010000316.1:0-3356 GCA_038243415.1 Actinomycetales bacterium
ACCGGTTGCAGCACCCGTCCTTCGAGATCGCGAAGACGTATCTGGCGGAGGTGCGGGTGGACGGCGTGACGGGGGTGCCGAAGGGCATCGGGACGCGGCTGCGCGCTGGGGTGGAGCTCGATGACGGGGTGGCGCGGGCTGACTCGTTCAAGCTGCTGGACTCCGTGCCGGGGCGCGCGGTGGTCGAGGTGATCGTCCATGAGGGCCGCAAGCACGTGGTACGCCGCATGCTGGGTGCCGTGGACCTGCCCGTCGACCGTCTGGTGCGCACCCAGATGGGTCCGGTGCACCTGGCGGACCTGAAGCCGGGCAAGAAGCGGGCGTTGAACCGTGAGGAGCTCGGGCTGCTGCGCGGGCGCGATCCTCGGCCCAAGGACGGCTCGGGGAAGCAGCGGGCTGCGCGTCCGGGTCCGGACCGCCGTCGGTGAGCGCGCTCCGGGCGGTCCGCGGCGCGGTGCAGGTCGACGTCGACGAGCGGGAGCACCTGCTCGCGGCCACCGCGGAGCTGGTGACCGCGGTCATGGAGGCCAACGACCTCGACGCCGAGGATTTGGTGCAGGTGCTGTTCACCGCCACGCCTGATCTGACGTCGGAGTTCCCGGCGGTCGCTGCGCGCGCTGCGGGGCTGGGGGCGGTGCCGCTGATGTGCGCTGTGGAGATCGCGGTGCCGGGGTCGATGCCGCGGGTGGTGCGCCTCATGGCGCTGGTGAGCACGACGCGGTCGCGCGAGGAGGTCCGTCACGTGTACCTGCGCGGGGCTGCGGCGCTGCGCCGGGACATCGCTCAGTGACGCTGCCGCCGGATGGCCCGGCGGGGAAGGCCGGGGCTGGGGGCCTGGGGCTCGTGGCCGTCGTGGGCACGGGCCTGCTGGGGGCCTCGGTGGCGATGGGCCTGCGCGTCGCGGGGGTCGACGTGGCGCTCTTCGATCCCTCACCCACCGCGCTGGCCCTGGCTGTCGACCTGGGCGCGAGGCGCCGGCTCACCGGGGTCGACGCCCCTGACCTGGTGGTCGTCGCCGCCCCTCCTGACGTGACCGCGGACGTGGTCGCGGACGCTCTGGAGCGTCACCGCGACGCGGTGGTCACGGACGTGGCGTCGGTGAAGGCCCGCATCGCTGCCGACCTGGCGGAGCGCGGGGCGGACACCACCCGGTACGTCGGCAGCCACCCGATGGCGGGGCGTGAGCGCTCCGGGGCGATCGCGGCCCGCGCCGACCTCTTCCTCGGCCGCCCGTGGGTGCTGTGCCCCACCCCGGAGACCGGCTCCGGCGCTCTCGCGGCGGTGGGCGCGCTGGCGGCGGCGCTGGGGGCGCCGACGTCGACGTTGGCGGCCGCCGACCACGACGAGGCCGTGGCGCTGGTCTCCCACCTCCCGCAGGTCGCCGCCTCGCTGGTCGCCGGGCGCCTGGCCGTCGCGGACGCGCGCGCTCTGGACCTGACCGGTCAGGGTCTGCGCGACGTCACGCGGATCGCGGCCTCGGACCCGGCGCTGTGGACGGCGATCCTCGCGGCGAACTCCCGCAGCGTCCGGGCCCTGCTCACCGGGGTCCGCGGGGACCTCGACGCGCTCATCGCCGCCCTGGGCCGGCTCGGCGCCCAGCCGCAGGGCGAGCCCTGCGACGCAGCGGCTCCTCGCGCGGGGCCGGCTCCCGTCGGCCCGCACGCCGTCCTCGCGCAGCTGCTGGGCGCCGGCGTGGACGGCGCGGCGCGCATCCCCGGCAAGCACGGCGCCGCGGCCACCCCCTACGCGGCCGTCACGGTGCTCGTCGCCGACGCCCCCGGGGAGCTGGCGCGGCTCTTCGCCGACGTCTCCGGCGCCGGGGTCAACGTCGAGGAGCTGCACATGGACCACTCGCCGGGGCGCGCGGTGGGACTGGTGGAGGTCTCCGTCGCCGCGGGGGAGCGCGCGGTCCTCACCGCGGCCCTCGAGCAGCGGGGCTGGTCCGTCCACGAGGCCTGAGCGCGCCTGAGCCGGTCGGCGGGGCCGCCCAGCGCCTGGACCAGGTGCTGGGCCGGGCGCACTCCTCAGTCCTTCGCGCTGGACCCCAGGCGGGCGCGGACGACGCCGGCGACCGCGAGAAGGCGCTCGTGGGCTCCGGGGTGGGCGATGACCAGACCGGGGGAGGCCGCCGACCACGGCCTCCCGTCGACGTCGGTGACGGTGGCCCCGGCCTCGGCGGCGATCAGCGCCGGGCCGTGCAGGTCGCGCCGGTCCCCGCGCAGGCGCACCGCGCCGGTCACCCGCCCGTCGGCGATGGCCACCACCTCGGCCGCGGAGGACTCCGCGGTGCGCACCAGCCACCCGCCCGCGGCGACGTCGGCCAGCACCTCGGCGGCCCCGCGCACGATCCCGCCCTCCTCCACGTCGCTCCCGGACAGGTCCAGGGGCTCACCGTCACGGTGGGCGCCGCGCCCGCGCGCCGCGGTGTAGAGGTGGTCCTGGGTCCACACCGCGCACAGCACCGGGACGTCGCCCTCGAACGCGGAGAGCACCACGGACCACGGGCCCAGGTGCCGCGCGTAGTTCAGCGTCCCGTCCACGGGGTCCACCACCCAGGTGCGCCCCGAGGTGCCCGCGCGGTCGGTGCCCTCCTCGCCGACCAGGGCGTCGGCCGGGAACTGCGCGGCCAGCGCCGCGTCGATGCGGGCCTCCAGGGCGACGTCGACGTCGGTCACCACCGATCCGGAGAGGGTCGCGGCGGCCTTGGAGCGCACCACCGCGCCGGCGCGCCGGTCCGTGGCCTCCAGGCCGCAGGCGGTCACCAGGGCCCCCGCGAAAGCGAGGACCTCGGTGACGTCGCGGTCGTCGCTCAGGGACCGCTGGCGCCCCGCCCCGGTGTCGGTGATCGGCTCGGGGGCGTCGTCAGGGCTCACGGGCGTGCAGCCTAGGAGGCGGGCGCTCCCGCGGCACTACGCTCGCACGAGTCCGGCACGCCGCCGGACGCTCGTCATCAGAGGGAGTGGTCGGTCCGTGCAGCACAGCGCAGCACCCAGCGCGCCGGGATCCAGGCCTGACGCCCCGGGGGCGGTCGGCGTCGTCGTAGCCCTCGACGGACCCTCGGGCTCGGGGAAGTCCACCGCGGCCCGCGCCCTCGCGCGCCGCCTGCACGGCGCCTACCTCGACACCGGAGCCATGTACCGCGCCGTGTGCTGGTGGGCCCTGGACCGCGCGGTGGACACCACCCCTGGCGCCCCCGCCGACCCGCCCAGCCCCACCGCGCACGCCGCCGCGACGCTCGACCTCGTCGTCTCCACCGACCCCGACGCCCCCCGGGTCAGGGTGGGGGGCGCCGACGTCACCGCCGCGATCCGCACCGCCGAGGTCTCCACCCACGTCTCGACGGTGGCCACCGACCT
>JBBSRD010000317.1:0-3340 GCA_038243415.1 Actinomycetales bacterium
AGCCCGCCATCCCGGAGGTCGTGGCCGCCGGCGCACCACCACCTGCGGGACCAGGACCAGCGGCCCCCGACGGGATCGCACCGGCAGGGCCGGACGCCGCCCCGCAGGGCGCCCCGGCTCCCTCCACCGAGAGGAACACCGACGATGAGCAGTGAGGTCAGGACCATGAAGGACAGCAAGAGCGCAAGCGCTCCCGGCAAGGCTGGCGACGCTGACGGCGGAGGCGCGGCTCCCGCGAAGAAGGGCAGGAAGAAGCTCTTCGCCGGGGTCGCGGTGCTCGTGGTCGCCGGCGGGGCGGCCGGGTGGACCTTCTTCGGCCCGGGCGCGTCCGCCGAGGCCGCCGAGAAGGAGCCGGAGCCCCCCGTGCTCGGTGAGGTGCTGGTCATCGACCCCATCAGCATCAACCTCGCCGACGGGCACTACCTGAAGCTGGGGATGGGGCTGCAGGCCGTCGCCGAGCCCGAGCACGCTCCCGAGGGCAGCAAGGCCCTCGACGCGGCCATCGCGCTCTACAGCGGGAAGCCCATCAGCGAGCTCTCCGACCCCGAGGGCCGGAAGGTGCTGAAGGACGAGCTGACGAGGACGATCAACGAGGAGTACCACGACGAGATCGTCGACGTGTACTTCCGCGAGTACGTCATGCAGTGACCCGTCCTCCCCGGGAGAGCCGCCGCACCGCTCGAACGCCCTCTCCCGGACAGGGTCCACCGACTCTGTCCGGGAGGGGGCGTTCAACCTTTGTGGCCCACGTGCCGATGGGATTCCTGTGACCGTCCAGACACCTGCCTCGCCGCTGGCCCCCAGCGGACGCAAGCGCAAGCGCGGCGTCGTCACCCCGTACGACTTCCGTCGGCCCACCACCATGCCGCGCGAGCACACCCGCGCGCTGGAGGTGGCCTTCGAGACGTTCGCCCGGCAGTGGTCGACGATGCTCCTGAGCCGTCTGCGCACCCCCAGCCAGGTGAACCTCTCCTCCGTGGTGGCCATCACCTACGACGACTACATCCGGTCCCTGCCCAGCCAGGGGGTGTTCAGCACCTTCGCGCCCTACGTCGGCTCGGAGCCCGCGCTCTTCCAGATCACCTCGCGCTCCGCGCTGGAGTGCCTGGACTTCCTGCTCGGCGGGATGGGCGGCACCACCGACGAGGCGGCCGCGCGCGAGCTCACCGAGATCGAGAAGCGGCTGCTGGCCGACCTCATGCAGCGCACCCTCGGGGACCTCAAGTACGCCTTCGCCTCCGTGCTCCCGCTGGAGCCGAAGCTGGGCGCCACCGAGGACAACCCGCAGTTCCTCCAGCTGGCCGCCGCGAACGACGTGGTCATCGTCGCCACCATGACCCTCGGCCTGGGCGAGGAGGGCGAGACCGACGAGGTCACCGTGATGCTCCCGATGGCACCGATCGTCGCCCGCTTCTCCGAGAGCGGTGACCGCGTGCGCTCCAGCGAGCAGATCAGCGCCGCCCGCGAGGCGGGGCGCCGGCTCTCGCGCGCGGTGCCGAACCTGCCCGTCGACGTCTCGGCCCGCTTCTCCCCGATGACCACCCATCCCCCCGAGGTGCTGGGGCTCGCCGTCGGCGACGTCCTGCGCCTGCGCCACCCCACGTCCCGCCCCCTCGACGTCGTCGTGAACGACGTCGTCCTCGCCCGCGCGGTCGCCGGTACCAACGGCAGCCGCCTGGCCTGCCTGGTCGTCGCCGACGACCCGAGGCGAGCCGCCCGCGCCCAGTCCGCCGTGAAGGAGACCCTGCGATGACCGCTACGACCGAGGCCTTCACCGGCGTCGACCCGCAGTCGCTGTCGGCCGTCGCCGCGGCCGCTGCGGGCGCCCTCCCCTCCCCGAAGCCCCTGGTCCTCGGACCGACGGACGGCTCCCTGTCCCCGGGCCGCACCGGCACCGCCGTGGGCGCCAGCTTCTCCGGCGCCGTCTCCGGCGAGGTGGTGCTCATCGTCGACCCCGACCTCGAGGACGCCCTGGCCGCGGCCGAGGGCGGGTCCCTGTCCGTCGCCGACGCCGTGACCCCGGCCCTGGAGGCCGCCAGCGCGACGTTCGGCCCCGCCGTCCTCGGCCCCGTCGAGGTCAGCGCCGCAGCCGACGCCGTGGAGCGGGGCGACCTCACCTGGGCGCCCCTGGTGGGCTCCGTGAGCGGCGAGGGCTCCGGCGACGTGCTCGTCTGGGTCGGCGTCGCCCTCGCCGAGGCCGAGGAGGGCACGTCGGTCGCGGAGTCCGTGATCGCCGACGCCGTCGCCGCCGGACCCGTGCGCACCGAGGCCGGCGGGCTCGCGCTCCTGCGCGACGTCGCCATGACCCTGACCGTCGAGCTGGGCCGCACCTCCATGCCGGTGCGCGACCTCCTGGCGCTCGCCCCCGGGTCCGTCGTCGAGCTCGACCGCGCCGCCGGCGCCCCGGCCGACCTCATGGTCAACGGCCGCCTGCTGGCCCGCGGGGAGATCGTGGTGGTCGACGAGGACTACGGCCTGCGCATCACCGAGATCGTCGACCCCTCGAGCGAGGGCTGAGCCGCCGTGGAGCTGTTCCCCACGATCCTGCGCGTGGTGGTCTCCCTCGCCGCGGTGCTGACCCTGGTGTGGCTGCTCGGCCGCTTCGCGAGACGCCGCGGCCTCGGCGGGTCGCTGACCGCGGAGCACTTCGCGGTGCTCGGGCGCCAGCCGCTGAGCCGGACCGCGTCCATCGCGCTGGTGCGCGTGGGCGACACGGCGCTGGTGGTGGGCGTGGCCGAGGGGTCGGTGCGTCTGCTGAGCTCTGCCCCGCTGTCCGACGTCATGGCCCCCGAGAACGTGGACCTGACCGCCCTGACCGCCACCTCCACCTTCTCCGCAGAAGGTGACCAAAGTGCAGTATTGACCCCCATCTTGGCCGCAGAAGGTGACCAAAGTGCGGTCGATGAGGTGGCCGACGGCGGCCGCACCGGACGACGGGCGGCCCGCACCACCGCGCCGCCCACCGAGCCGCCCAGCGCGCTGGCCGGCTCGGCGCTCTCGCCCGCGACGTGGACCCGCGCCGTCGACGTGCTGCGCGAGCGGACCACCCGACGGTGAGCACGGTGAACGGTGTGCGACGCCTCCTCGGCGCCCTGACCCTGGCCTGCGCCCTCGGGGCGGCCGGTCTGGCAGGAGCCTCCGCGGCGAGCGCCGCCCCCGCCGTGCCCGTCCTCGCGTCAGCGTCGGTGCTCTCGGCGGCCCCCGCGCTCACGATCAGCCCCGTGGCGCTCGCGGGGCCCGCGCTGGCGGGCCCCACGGCTCCGACGGACCCGACCGACCCCACGGAGCCCGACGAGGGCCCCGCGCTGACCGTCGACGTCAACGGCGTGGACGGGACCCC
>JBBSRD010000318.1:0-3294 GCA_038243415.1 Actinomycetales bacterium
AGCACCTCTCCGAGCACCCGGCGGTCACGTCCGTGCTCTACCCGGGGCTGAGCAGCCACCCCGGCCACGAGGTCGCGGCGCGCCAGATGCTGCGCGGCGGCGGCATGGTCTCCTTCCGCGTCGGCACCCCGGAGGCAGCCGCCGCGGTCGTGGAGTCGACGCACGTCTTCACCCTCGCGGAGTCCCTCGGCGGTGTCGAGTCGCTCATCGAGCTGCCGGCCCGCATGACGCACGCGTCGGTCGCCGGCTCCGCGCTGGAGGTCCCGGGCGACCTCGTGCGCCTCTCGGTGGGCATCGAGGACGTCGCCGACCTCGTCGCCGACCTCGACCAGGCCCTGGAGCGGACCGGGTCGGGCTCAGGGAGCGCAGGGGGAACGCAGCGGTGAGCCTGGTGCGGCGGTTCGGCTCCTCCCTGGCCGGCCACCTGCCCGCCAGGAGGGCGGTGCCCGTCGCTGAGGCGGCTCCGGCGCGGGTGTCGTGGGGGTCCCCCAGCCCTCCGTCTCCCCCGAGCCCTCCGGCGTCCCGGAACCTTGGGGACGCCGAGGCGGTCCCCCCGGTCGTGCGCATCGCCGCCGCGTGGGCCTGGCGGCTGGTGGCCATCGGTGTGGCGCTGTATTTTATCGCCATCGGCCTGACGTTCTTCGCCGACGCGGTGCTCGTCCCCCTGCTGATCGCCCTGCTCATCACCGCCCTGCTCCAGCCGCTCGTCCAGGTGATGGCCCACGCGGGCGTGCCGAGGATCGCGGCGACGCTGCTGGGGCTGCTCGCGCTCATCGGCGCGCTGGGCGCCCTGGGGACGCTGGTGACCACCCAGGTGGTCAGCGGCATCCCGCAGCTCAACCGCCAGCTCAACGAGGGCATCAACCAGGTCGAGGACTGGATCTCCGGCGGTCCGCTGGACCTCAGCAGCGGTCAGCTCGCGACGGTGACCGACCAGCTGCAGGACCAGGTGCAGCAGAACGCGTCGACGATCGCGTCCTCGGTGGCGACGCTCGCGACCGCGGCGACCTCGCTGGCCGCGGGGGTGGCCATCGTGCTGTTCCTCGTGATCTTCTTCCTCTACGACGGCGCCCGGCTGTGGGCGTGGTGCGTGCACCTGCTCCCGCGGGGGGCCGTCGGGCCGGTGGACGGCGCGGTGCACCGCGGGTGGCTCACGCTCGTCCACTACGTGCGGGCGACGGTCCTCGTGGCCTTCACCGACTCGGTGTTCATCGGCATCGGCATGGCGATCCTCGGGGTCCCGCTCGCGGTGCCGCTGGCCGCGGTGGTCTTCCTCGGGGCGTTCGTGCCGATCGTCGGAGCGCTGGTCTCGGGGACGGTGGCCGTCCTCGTCGCGCTCGTGACGGTGGGCCCGACGAAGGCGATCATCCTGTTCGCCATCGTGCTCGCCGTCCAGCAGCTCGAGGGCCACGTGCTGCAGCCGTTCCTGCTGGGCCGGGCGGTCGCGGTGCACCCGGTGGCGGTCATCCTGGCGATCGCCGGCGGCATCGCCCTCGCGGGGATCTTCGGGGCGCTGTTCGCCGTCCCCATCGTGGCGGTCGCGAACACGGTGATCGGGTACCTGGTGCGCGGCGGTGACGGGGGGCCCGAGCCGGGCGACGCGGCGGCCAACGAGGAGACCGCGCCCCTGGAGAGCGACATCACCCCGGAACCCCGGCCAGCGGGTGGGCTGGTGCGAGGATCCGGGGCGACGGAGGTCTGAGCCGGGAGAGATAGGCCGGCTGCAGGGGGCCGGCAGCGTCAGCCGACGAAGGGCTCGATGGCGATGACCTTCACGGCGACGGACTTGCCCGTAGGAGCGGTGAAGCTCGTCGAGTCACCGGGAACCTTCCCGAGGATCGCGGCGCCGAGCGGGGACTGCTCGCTCACCACGTCGAGCTCGGTGCCCTGGCCCACGACCTCGCGGCTGGCGAGGAGGAAGCGGTTGCTGCTGCCCGCGACCTCGGCGGTCACCACGGTGCCCGGGGCGACGACCTCCGCGGACGGTGCCTCGCCGACCTCGGCGTGGCGCAGCAGGTGCTCGAGCTGGCGGATCCGCGCCTCCTGCTGGCCCTGCTCGTCCTTGGCGGCGTGGTACCCGCCGTTCTCCTTGAGGTCCCCCTCCTGGCGCGCGGCGTCGATGCGCTTGGCGATCTCGACGCGGCCGGGCCCCGAGAGCTGCTCCAGCTCCGCGGTCAGCCGGTCGTAGGCCTCCTGGGTCAGCCAGCTGACGGTCGCCTCGGGACGGTTGGGGGCGACGATGGTGTCCGCGGGGGGTGTGGTCGCGGCCATGGGATCTCCTCGGATGGTGGACGGGTGGTCTGCTCGGGTCTCGCAGATCGATGGGTGCGGCGCGGATCGTGCGGGTCCCGCACGGCCGCTCGGCGGCCGTGCTGTGCGGGGCGGTGCGCTGCTCTTCTCTGCCTGTCGGGCACGCCGTGCTCGGTGCTGCACGGTTCCAGCACGGTGTCAGCCATCACGATGAAAAGGTTGCCGACAACCGTGGCGGCGCCGTTCAGGCGAAACGATGACCTTACCAGGGAAAGAGCGCGGAGCCCCCGATCGCTGGAACCGGTGGACACCGCGCGTCGTGCACCGCCGCGACCCCGCCTTCGTGCGTCAGCGCAGGGTGCACCCCACGGGCTGACCGGTCGTGGCCCGCTCGCTCGTGACCAGGACGGTGCGCACGGTGACGGCCGTCGTGTCGGAGGGGCCGACGGGCACGGTGACCAGGCCCACCTGCGCCGAGCCGGAGCTCAGCGCCTCCACCTGGCAGTCAGCCACGGACCCCCGAGGCATGCTCACCGTGAAGGTCACCCTGGTGCTCGTGTCATCGATCACGTCGAACCCCTGGGTGCGGGCGGTCGCCCGGTCGCGCGAGGCCGCCCCGAACCAGACCGCGTACGCGAGGCCGAGAACCAGCAGGACCGCGACGACGACGACGAACCGGCGGCGGCGCCGGCCCTGCTCGCCGGCCCCCGGGCGGCCGTAGCGGTCTGCGGGACCCGTCGGGCCGGAGGAGCTCACCGAGGGGCTGTCGGGGGGGCGTGGCACGGGGTGGTGTCCGATCTCGGGGGTCTGGCCGGAGGTCTGACCGAGGCTCTGCGCGGCATGGTGTGCGAGCGCACGCTCGCTCCGTCGTGTCGCCGGGCGACGACGCGCCTATCCTTGGAGCACACCCATCGTCCCAGCCCGTACCGGGCGGCGACCCGCGCCCTGCCGAGACAGGTGCGCGCCGAGGTGCCCGACGAGAGCAGGAGGACGGCCACGGTGGAACCGCTGCGCCTGATGGCGGTGCACGCGCACCCCGACGAC
>JBBSRD010000319.1:0-3280 GCA_038243415.1 Actinomycetales bacterium
CCCCCCCCCCCGCCGCCCCCGGCCCCTGCCCGCGCCGGGCGCCGGGCTGCCGGGCGGAGGGCGGGTCCCGGGCCGCGGCCCGAGGACCAGTGCCGATGCGGGCGGCACCCGTACCCTGACGGGGTGCCGCAGCCCCGCCGAGACCACCCGACGATGCTCGTGGCGCTCGACGTCGACGGCACCCTCATCACCGGGGACCTGCGGCTCTCGCCCCGGGTGACCAGCGCGGTGCAGGCCGTCTCGGCGGCGGGGCACCACGTGATCATCGCGACGGGGCGCTCCATCGGCGCCACCCTCCCGGTGGTCGGCGCCCTGGACCTCGGCGGCTGCTACGCGGTCTGCAGCAACGGCGCCTTCACGGTGCGCACCACGGCGCCCCCGGCGCTCGTCCGTGCGCTGGAGCGTGGCCGCGGCGCACGGTTCGCCTTCGGCGCCGACGCGGTCTCCTCCGCGACCCTGCCGACCTACGCGATGGTCGACGTCGCCACCTTCGACCCGTGGCCCGCGCTGATGCGCATCAAAGAGGTCCTCCCCGGGGCGTCGTTCGCGGTCGAGACGGACACGGCGGACTTCCTCGTCTCCGCCACCTTCCCGGCCGGCGAGGTCTCTGATCGCGTCCAGCGCGTCGGGCTCGACGCGCTGCGAGGGGTCAAGGCCGCCCGCGTGGTGGTCGCCAGCGACGCCCACACCCCCGAGGAGTTCCTCGAGATCAGCTCCGGCCTCGGGCTCTCCGGCGTCAACTACGCGGTGGGCTACAGCGCCTGGATCGACATCGCCCCCGAGGGGACCAGCAAAGCCAGCGCCCTCGAGGCGGTGCGCGAGCGCCTCGGGGTGGCGCCCGGCGCCACCGTGGCGATCGGGGACGGTCGCAACGACGTGGAGATGCTCGCGTGGGCGGCGCGGTCGGCTGCCATGGGCGGCTCGCCACCAGAGGTGGTCGCCGCGGCCACCGAGGTGACGGCGAGCGTGGAGGACGACGGCGCGGCGCTGGTCCTCGAGAGCCTCCTGCGATGACCCGCCGGCAGGGGCGGTCGCGGTGATGGCCTCCTCGCCCGACGGGCACGACCGGCCGTGGCCGCCGATGCCCGGTCTCTCGCTCATCGCCAGCGACCTCGACGGCACCCTCCTCGACGCGCAGGGGTGCCTGAGCGCGCGGACACGGTCGGCGCTGGACGTCGCCCGCAGCCGCGGCGTGGACTTCGTGGCCGTCACCGGCCGGCCGCCCCGTTGGCTCGAGGGCCTGGCGGGGGACCTCGGGCCGGGGCTCGCCGTCTGCGCGAACGGCGCGCTCGTGTGGGACCTGGCGGCCGGTCGGGTGGTGGAGGCGGACGTGCTCAGCCCCGAGCGGGTCGACGAGATCGTGCGGCTGGTCCTCGAGGTGGCCCCGCGCCTGCGGGCGGCGGTCGAGACCGTCGGGGGGTGGCGGGGGATCGAGCCGTCGGAGGCCGCGGACGAGCGCGCCGTGCTGCGCGAGCTGCTGTCCGACGGCGAGGGCGCCACCAAGCTGCTCCTGCACCATCCCTGGTTGACGTGCGACCAGCTGTTGACGCTGGTCCGGGGGGCCATCGGCGATCTCGGGGAGCCCACGCACTCCGGGGGGCCGAGCGGGCTCGTGGAGGTCTCCGCCCCGCGGGTCAGCAAGGCGGCGACGCTGGAGCGGCTCACCGCGGAGCGAGGCATCGACGTCTCGACGGTGGCGGCGTTCGGGGACATGCCCAACGACGCGGCGATGCTCAGCTGGGCGGGGCGCTCGTGGGCGATGTCCGACGGGCACCCCGAGGCGATCGCCGCGGCGGACCACCTGGCGCCGCCGAACAGCGAGGACGGTGTCGCGCAGGTCCTCGAGCGGCTGCTGCGCTGAGGCTCAGCGCGCCCCGTCGCCGTCGGGGGTCGCGGGCCAGCCGCCGCCGGCGAGGCCGCGCTCCACGCCGGTGACCGCACGGTCCACCGCGGCCAGCCGCTGCTCCCCTGCTCCTGGCGCGGCACCCGGGCCGTCACCGGCACCCGCCCGGTCGTCGTCGGCGCCGGGTCGCAGGCCCACGCGCACCATCGTCGCGGCCTGGGAGGCCTGCGCTGCCACCGTCGCCCCCTTGGACAGGCGCGCGTGCTCCCCCGAGCCGGCGCCGGGGATCTCCAGCCGGGAGCTGGGCCACCGTGCCTGGGCGTCGGCGCACCGCTGGCGGACCTGGTCGAGGCAGGCCGCGAGGCGGGCGCCGGCCAGCTCCAGGCGGTCGCGGGCCTCCCCGGGGGGCACGGGCCCGATGACCTGGTGGAAGCGGTCCACGGCCCGGACGAACCGGTCGTGGGCGCGGCGCCACACCCCGGTGCCGAGCTCCAGGTCGTCGACGGAGCGCCCGGCCAGCACGTCGCGGAGGCGGCGCCGCACGCGGGGGCGCCGGGGGCGACCAACAGCACCTTGCCGACGTGGTCGCCCTGCTCGAGCACCGCGTGGGCCCGGGCCGCCTCCTCCATGGGGACCCGCTCGTGCACCACCGGCTCCACGCGCCCCTCGACGACGAGCGGCCACACGTGCTCCACGAGGGAGGCGCAGATCTCGGCCTTGCCGCGTGCCGAGCGCCCGCGCAGCGTGGACCCGGAGACGCTCGCCCGCTTGGCCATGAGCTTCCCGAGGTCGAGCTCCCCGCGCGGCCCGCCCTGCACGGCGATGGTGACGATCCGGCCGTCGGCGGCGAGGACGTCGAGGTTGCGGGGCAGATAGCTGCCCCCGACCACGTCGAGCACCACGTCGGCGCCGTGCCCGGCGGTGGCCTCGCGGACGGCCTCGACGAAGTCCTGCTCCCGGTAGTTGACGAGGACGTGGGCGCCGAGGCGCTGAGCGGCGGCGAGCTTGGCCGCGGTGGAGGCGGTGACCGCCACCGTGGCTCCTGCGGCCGCCGCGATCTGCACGGCGGCGGTGCCGATGCCCGAGGAGCCGCCGTGCACCAGCAGCACCTCGCCCGGGCGCAGGCCAGCGGTCATGAACACCGTCGACCACACCGTGGCGCACACCTCCGGGAGGGCCGCGGCGTCCACGAGGTCGATGCCGGCGGGCGCGGGCATCACCTGGCCGCAGGGGACCAGCACCCGCTCGGCGTACCCGCCGCCGGAGAGCAGGGCGCACACCCGGTCACCGACCTGCCAGGTGCTCGCTGAGAGCGGCCCCGGAGCGTCGGGCCCGACGGCGGCCACCGTGCCGGAGACCTCCAGGCCGAGGAGCTCGCTGGCGCCGGGGGGAGCGGGGTACTTCCCGCGGCGCTGCATGAGGTCGGCGCGGTTGACG
>JBBSRD010000320.1:0-3258 GCA_038243415.1 Actinomycetales bacterium
ATCGCCGCGCAGGCCTACCGCAACGGCGGCATCAACTCCTCCCTCGCCGTCGCCCTGGAGGCCGAGAGCCCGCAGGACTTCACCGACCGCTACGTCATGGTCGACGCCGCCACCCGCAGCCAGTCCACGGCGCTGGACCGGTTGCAGGAGGCCAAGGCGGTGCGCACCAACCAGGAGGCGCGCCTGAGCGCGGTCCGCGAGCAGGTCGCGCAGCTCAAGACCCAGGCCGAGGACAACGTCAAGGTCACCGCGGCGGCCCAGGAGGCCGCCTCGCAGCGCAAGGCCGAGCTGGACGCGCTCGAGAGCCAGCGCGCGGGTGCGCTGGCCACCCTCCAGGCCGAGGAGGCGAAGTACGCCGAAGCGGTCACCGCGGCGCAGTCGGAGTCCGACGGCATCGGTGAGACGCTGCGGGGGCGCGCCGCGCAGCGCGCCGCCGACGAGGCCGCCGCCGACGCGGCCGCCGCTGCGAGGCGACGGAGCTCCAGCCCGGGTCCCGGCTCGGGGTCCTCGGCCCCGCCGCGGTCCAGCGCCCCCTCGAGCATCGCGCCGTCGTCGGGCGTGCTGTCCTCCCCGCTCGCCGGAGGCTTCAGGGTCACGTCGTCCTTCGGTTACCGCGTGCACCCCGTCTACCACGTGCGCCGCCTGCACGCCGGCACGGACATGGGCGCCCAGTGCGGCACCCCGGTCTACGCCGCGGCCGACGGCCAGGTGGTCAGCGCCGGACCGGTCGGCGGCTACGGGAACTACCTCGTCGTCGACCACGGCGGCGTGAACGGCAAGCCGGTGGCCACGACCTACGCGCACCTCTCCCGCTTCGCGTCCTCGCCCGGCCAGCGGGTGAGCCGGGGCCAGCTCATCGCCTACTCGGGCTCGACGGGCGTGGGCACCGCGTGCCACCTGCACTTCGAGGTACGGATCAACGGCACCCCGGTCGACGCGATTCCCTGGCTGCGCTGAGCGGTCGACGCGCCCGCCCGCGTCGTACCCGTCCGTAGACTGCTCCCATGGCCATCCCCGCTGCGCGACAGGTGCACGTGCCCGGTCGCGACGCTCCCCAGCGCGGCAAGCCCCTGGCGGGCAGCCGCAGCGCTGAGGGCACCCGCCAGATCGTCGCCCGCAACCGCAAGGCGCGCCACGACTATGCGATCTCCGACACCTACGAGGCCGGCATGGTCCTCACCGGCACCGAGACGAAGTCGATGCGCGCCGGCCGCACGTCCCTGGTGGACGCTTTCGTCTCCATCGAGCACGGCGAGGCGTGGATCGAGCACATGCACGTCCCGGAGTACACGCAGGGCACGTGGACCAACCACGAGCCCCGGCGCAAGCGCAAGCTGCTGCTCCACGGCGCCGAGATCGCCAAGCTCGCCGGTGCCACCTCCGACAAGGGATGGACCATCGTCCCGCTGCAGGTGTACTTCTCCAACGGGCGCGCCAAGGTCGAGATCGCGGTGGCCCGCGGCAAGCGCGAGTACGACAAGCGCCAGACGCTGCGCGCCCAGCAGGACGACCGCGAGGCCCACCGCGCCATGAGCCTGCGCCAGCACCGCTGAGCAGGAACAGAACGGGTGCCTTCGCTGCTCCACCGGGCATGAGAGCGATCGAGCAGGACGAGTTCGGCGGCCCCGAGGTGCTCCACGTGAGCGAGCGCGACGCACCCCGCTTGGCCCCGGACGGCATCATCATCTACACCCGCGCCGCGGGGGTGAACCCCGTGGACTTCAAGATCCGCGAGGGCTACCTCCAGAACGCGTTCCGGACGCTGCTCCCCCTCGTGCCGGGGTGGGACGTCTCCGGGATCGTCGCGGCCGTGGGCCCCGCGGTCCGCGACTACGCCAAGGGCGACGAGGTCCTCGGTTACGTCCGCAAGGACGTCGTCTCCGACGGCACCTACGCCGCGCAGGTCTCCGCCTCCTCCCGCCACCTGGCCCACAAGCCCGCCGGGGTCTCCTTCGAGGTCGCCGCGGCGCTGCCGCTCGCCGGCCTCACCGCGCTGCAGTCCCTCGACGCCGTGGGCGTCAAGGAGGGCGAGACCGTGCTGGTCCACGCCGCGGCCGGCGGGGTGGGCCACCTCGCGGTCCAGATCGCGGTCGCCCGCGGCGCCCGCGTCATCGGCACCGCGTCCCCCAGGAACCACGACTACCTGCGCTCCATCGGCGCGGAGCCGGTGGAGTACGGCGACGGATTGGTCGCGGCGGTTCGCGCGCTGGCCCCGGGCGGCGTGGACGCCGCGGTCGACTACGTGGGCGGGGAGTCCATCACCGCCTCGGCCGAGCTGGCGAAGGACGCCGGGCGCACCGCGTCCAACGTGGACCCGAAGGCCGTCCGCGAGGCAGGCGGTCTTTACTGCTTCGTCCGGCCGGACAGCGAGGGCCTCACGAGGCTCGTCGAGATGGTCGACGCGGGCACCCTGGTGGTCCAGGTCGCGCAGACGTTCCCCCTGGAGCAGGCCGCCGAGGCGCACCGCGAGCAGGAGACCGGGCACGTCCAGGGCAAGCTGGTGCTCACGCTCTGAGCTGAGGTACGCTCAGGGGACAACTGAACAGGGGGGTGCCAGGTTTCGACGTTGAATCGTCGATCCAGGGGAAGCGAGTCGAGAGCGCGTGGTCACACTCGTACAAAGGCTGCGCAACACAATAGGTGCCGATTCCAAGCGCACCGACTTCTCCCTCGCCGCCTGAGCGGGGTCTAGAGGTCCGTCGGCCCGGGAGTGCTTCCGGCCCGGGTACCGGCGACAGCAAGGGAGCCACTGCTGCTACGTGTCGTCATCGCACGTGGTGGAACACCCAGATGGCTGAGCCTGTCAGCAGCGTGCCTGCGCGAGTGCTGGGGCTGAGAAAATCCATAGCGGGCTGCACTCGGAGAAGCCCTGGTGGTACGACGACGGACGCGGGTTCGATTCCCGCCACCTCCACACCCCGGAAGAGCCAGAAGGCCCGTCCCCGCGAGGGGACGGGCCTTCTGCGCGTGCGGGCGCGGCCGCCCCTGCGCTGCCCTCCGACCCCGCCCGGGGCGAGCCTCGGTGTGCTCGAAGCTCCAGGAGTCCCGGGAGGCGTTCTGCTGCATCTCCAGCGCGCTCGTCGCCACTCCGCCAGCGTTCGCCGCCTTGCCGGGGGCGAACGCCAGACCGGCGTCGGTGATGAGCTTGATGGCACCGGGGGTGCAGGGCATGTTGGCGCCCTCAGCCACGACGGAGCAGCCGTTCTCGATGAGGACCTTGGCGTCGCGGTCGCCGAGCTCGTTCTGCGTCGCGCAGGG
>JBBSRD010000321.1:0-3241 GCA_038243415.1 Actinomycetales bacterium
CTGAGAGACCTTGTGCGGGGCCGACGCTGAGAGGTCTGGTGCTGGCGGTGCGCTGAGAGACCCGGTGCGGGGCGACCTCGCCCCCACAGCGCCCACCGTCACGGCCTCGCCGATGTTCCGCCCTGGTCGAGCGGGACCTGACGTGCTCAGCGACCGTCGTCGCGCCGGCGGTCCCACCGCTGCTCGAGACGCTGCATGAAGGTGCCGGACCCGCCCGAGCCCGCCTTGCGCCGCTTCTGCGCCTGCGCGGGTGCCGGACGACGCGAGCCGTCCGGGCCGACGACGCCGGTGGGTCCGCTCTGCGCGTCGCCCTGGCCGCCGCCGGTCAGGGCGATCACCAGGCCCCCGAACATCAGCACGATGGCGGGGATGCCCAGCCAGAGGTTGTTGAAGAACAGCGCGAGGACCACGACGGCCAGGCCGACGACGATGGCGGTGATGCCCAGGGCACCACGACGGGGGCTCGCGCTCCCGCTGCGACGCTGGTCGCGCATGGTCGTGGCGAAGCGTGGGTCGTCGGCGAGGAGCTGCTGCTCCATCTGCTCGAGCAGCTTCTGCTCGTGTTCTGACAGCGGCACCCGAGTCTCCTGCGGTAGGGCCGGTTCACGGCCTGATGAGGTTCCCATCGTAGGTCCCAGCGGCACCGCTGGAAAGCCCGGTGGTACGTCGGTGGACGGCTCATGGTGACACCTCCGGGCGCCTGGCTGCATCCCGGACGGCGAAGGTGGTGCAGATCTCCACGAATGACGCACCACCCGCCCCACGAGCCCCACCCGAGGTCGAGAGGCTCTGTGCGACCTCGGAGACCGACGTCACTCCCCTGCCCCGCGCCCCGCCCCTCACCGGCTGGCGACGAGGGCCGCCCGGCGGACCGCTCCGCGCCCGAACCGTGCCGTCGCCACGTCCACCGCCCGGTCGACCTCGCGCCACCCCGACGCCCGCTCCCCCAGCACGCCCTGGTGGTGCACCGTGGCGGCGTCGACGAGGCCCTCCACCCGCACCCCCACCATGCGGACGCGGGCGCGCTGCAGCCCGAGCGCCTCCCACAGGCCCACCGCGGCGGCGTGGACGTCGCGGCTGACATCGGTGGCCTCCGTGAGGGTGCGCGAGCGCGTGATGGTGGTGAGGTCCGAGAAGCGCACGGTCAGCACCACGGTGCGCCCGGCGCTGCGGGTGGCCCTCATCCTGGCGGTGGTGCGCTCGCACAGCCCCAGCAGCTCGCGCAGCACCACCTCGGGGTCCGCGACGTCGCGCCCGAAGGTCTGCGCGGCGCCCGTGCTGCGCCCGCCCGGTCCGGCGCCCGCCTCTTCCGGGGCGATGACGGGGCGCGGGTCGTGACCCCGCGCGAGCGCCGCCAGCGAGCGTCCGGCCGCCTCGCCCATCACGGTGCGCAGCACCTGCTCGGAGGTGTGGGCCACGTCGGCGACCGTGCGCAGGCCCAGGCGCGCCAGCGCGGCCGCGCCCACCTCGCCGACCCCCGGCAGGGCCGTGACGGGCAGCGGGTGCAGGAAGGCGATCGCCCGCTCGGGGGGCACGACGAGGACCCCGGCGGGCTTGGCCCTCGTCGAGGCGATCTTCGCGAGGGTCTTCGTGGTGGCCACGCCCACCGAGCACGTGATGCCCTGCTCGGCCTCGACCACCGCCCGCAGGTGGTGGGCGATCGCCTCCGGGCTCCCGTGACGGCGCAGGGACCCGGAGACGTCGAGGAACGCCTCGTCGGGGCTCGTCTGCTCCACCACCGGGGTCAGCGAGGCCGCCACCGCCATGACCGAGGCGGAGACCTCTGCGTAGAGGTCGTGGTCGGGGACGAGGACCACGACGTCGGGGCACAGGCGCCGGGCGCGCCCGATGGGCATCGCCGAGGTGATGCCGTGGCGCCGGGCCGCATAGCTCGCGGACAGCACCACGCCGCGCGCTCCGGACCCGCCGCCGCCGCCGACGAGCACCGGCAGGCCGGCGAGCTCGGGGCGTCCGCGCAGGGACACGGAGGCGTAGAAGGCGTCCATGTCGACGTGGAGGATCGACGCGGTCGCGCGCTCCCCGCTCATCGCCCGGAGCTGTTCTGGCTCGAGTGCCACAGCTTGCGGCCCGGGCCCGCGCCGGGGGCGACGCTCGGGTCCGCCTCCTTCGCGCCGTCAGCGCCGTCAGCGCCGTCCGTCCCTGGCACGGCGTCCGTCCCCTCGGGTCCAGGGGCTGGCTCCGCGCCCGCCATGGCGCGGGTGTTGCGCACGTCGCCGCCGACGGTACCGATGTCGGTGTACGGCGACTGGCGGAACCCGCTGGAGTGCAGCAGGACCTTGCGGTGGGTCGGCGAGCCGCCCATGCCGCCGCCGCGGCGCCCCTGCTCCTGCTCGGTCCGCGCTGCCGCGGCGCGCCGGGCCGCGTTCGCGCCCCGCTCGTCACCCCCGCTGCGCCCGGCGTCGATCCCGGGGACCGCGCCGTCGTCGCGCCCGACGCCGACCACCCCGGCGGGGGCCGGCTCGGGCTCGAAGGACGCCGCGGGCTCGAGGAGCGCCGCCGGCTCCAGCGGCGCCGCCGCCATGACCGGGCGCGAGGACCGGGAGGCCGCCGCCCCTGCGCCAGCGCGCCCGGCGCGGTCCCACCCGGACGTCTCGCCCGCGGGGTCGCCGAGGAGGGCGAGCACCCCGCTCTGGCCCCGCGCGCGCCAGACCTGCCACAGGCGCGGCAGGTCCCACGCCCCGGTGGCCCGCACCGAGACACCGCGCGGGCCCGTGCGCCGCAGCTCCCCGCGCACCAGCAGGAGCCAGGAGCCGAACACCGTGGCGGCGTAGGGGCCCTGGACGTCCTCGAAGAACGTGGCGTCCACCGGCCCGGCCGCGTCGTCGAGGGTGAGGAAGACGACGCGGCGCCCCGAGCGGATGGGCGGGGTCTGCGTGGCGACCTTCACCCCGGCGATGAGCACCTCGCTCGCGCTGCGCCGCCCGGAGAGGTCCCGCCCGCGGGTGACGCCGAGCGCGGCCAGCAGGGGGGCGTAGGCGTCGAGCACGTGGCGCGAGGCGTCCAGGCCGAGGATCTCCAGCTCGGCGCGCACCCGCTCGGCGGACGTCATCTCCGGCAGGCCCGACACCGCGGCGGTGGGCTCATCACCGAGGTCGAGGCTCGTCTGCACGTCGCGGTGGCCCGCCGCGACCACGGGCGCCGGTGCCAGGGACTGGCGCGCCGCCGCCGACGCGGTGCCGCCCGCCCCGATCGCCCCGATCGCCGAGCCGGGACCAGATCC
>JBBSRD010000322.1:0-3235 GCA_038243415.1 Actinomycetales bacterium
GCCGGAGACGAGGAGGGTGCCGGGTATGACGGCGAGCGGGGCTGGCTCCGCGCGGGGGCGGCGGGGGGGGGCGCGCGGGGGGGGGGGGGGGGGGCGCGGGGGGCCCGCCGGGCGGGCGCCCCCCCGCTCAGGACGTGGCGGGGGGGGGCGTGGGCCGAGGGGTCGGCCCAGGGGTCGGCGTCCCACCGGCGGGTGCCGGGGCGGGAGCCGCCGGGGCTTCGGCCGGGGTGGCCGGGCGACGGGGTCCGCTGGGAGCCGACGAACCGCCCGGGCGCGAGCCCGGACCGGCGCCGCGACCACGCGAGGCGCCTGCGGCCGGCGGCGGCGGGACTGCCGGCGGCGCGGAGGTGGTCGGCGTGTCCGACTCGGCGGCGGCGAGCTTCTTCGCCGCGCGACGGGCCTTCTCCTTCGAGGTCCCCGTGTCGGTGCGCATCAGCTTGGTGCGCAGCACCGACTCGTTGAGCCCGAGCTGACGGTCCAGCTCCTGGGCCAGCTCGGGGGTGGCGACGAGGTCGACGACGGCGTAGATGCCCTCGGACTTCTTGTCGATGTCGTAGGCCAGGCGGCGGCGGCCCCAGATGTCGGTCTTCTCGACGGTGCCACCACCCTGGCGGATCACGTTGAGGAACCTGTCCAACGACGGAGCGACGGTGCGCTCCTCGAGGTCAGCGTCCAGGATCACCATGAGCTCGTACTGACGCATGCGGTACCCACCTCCTCTGGTCTCAGCGGCCACGGTCTCTCCGTGGCAGGAGGGTCGAGCGTCTGTCGGGGGCGCTCACGCTGCAGATGGCTGCGTCGAGGCACCCCGAACCGGTGCAGTCTAATGGGCACCAGGAGTGCTCTCGACCCCCTCGGGGGCGCTGCCCCGCCGCAGCGCCCAGGCGGCGAGCGCTGCCACGGCCGCGAGACGGGCGATGACGGCCACCGCGTAGGTCCACGGCTCGGCGCCGCGCGCGGGGACTTCCTGGCCGTAGACGAAGAGCCACGTGATGACGCCCGCGGCGCACTCGACGAGCGCCCACGGCAGGCTCAGGCGCCACGGCAGGCCGGCGGCGACCAGCAGCGGCAGCAGGAGCAGGGAGGACTGGAGCGGGACGGCGGGCGCGGTGACCATCACCAGCGCCACGGCCGCGAGGGCCAGCCGGGCCGGGCCGGGGCCCTGAGGGGTCGGGGCCCACCGGTGGGCGAGGACCGCGACGAGGGCCACCGCGCCGAGGATCCCCGCCAGGGCCCCCGCGACCACCACGGGCCCGGGCACCGCCCCCGGCGCTCCGGGCAGGGACGGCACGATCCACAGCGAGCCGTACCCGGCGACGGGGCTCCAGTCCGGTGCCCACGCGGCCAGCGCGCGCGCGAGGGCGCCGAGGGAGACCGGGGAGGGGTCCGCGCCGTCCGTCGCGGGAGCGCCGCCGGCCGCCTCGGACGCCAGACCGCTGACCACCCACGCTGCTGCGACGGCGAGCAGGACCGCGAGCGCGCCGGCCGCGCCGGCGCCCGCGCGGCGCAGCGCCGGTGCGCCGCCCGCCCCGAGCGTCGCGGTCCACAGGGCGAGGAGCACCACCGCGGCGAGCGGGTCCACGGTGGCCGCTGCGGCGATCGCCGCCCCGCAGAGCGCGGGGGCGCCGCGGGCGTGGGCGAGCAGCCCGAGCGCCACCCCGGCCACCGCGAGCAGCTCGAGGGAGACCAGCCCGGAGGCCACCACCAGCGGGGACAGGGCCAGGGCGGAGGCGGCCCAGGGCCGTCCGCGGCGCCGGGTGAGCGCGACGAGGGCGAGCGCCGCGAGCGCGAGGGCGAGCGCGCCGAGGACCGCGGAGAGGTCGAAGGTCCGCACCACCTCGTCCTCGGGGTCGCCCAGGACGCCCACGAGAGCGACCAGGGCCTTCGTCACCAGCGCGGCGCCCGGTGGCTGCTGGGCCACGGTGCCCGACGCGACGCGGGAGGCCACGTCGGAGTAGCAGGCGTGGACGAGCTGGTCGGGGCTCGCCCACCCCGTGGTGCGGCAGTGGTCGCGGAAGAGCACCGAGGCGGCGACCGCCAGCGCGGAGGCCAGCGCCAGGACCGGTCCGGCCCTGGCGTCCCTCGGTGGCGGAGGCCCGGCGTACCGCCCCCGCGGTCCGCCCACGACCGCGCTGGCCGCCCCCACGACGGGGTCGTGCGGGGTTCCTCCGGCCACGGCGGCGGCCGCGGACGGCCGGAGCATCAGCCCGCGCCGGCGCCGGCGCCGGGAGGCGGAGGCTGACGTTCTTGCGGGGGCCCCACGGGCGGGGTGGTCGGCCGCTGCGGCGCGCCCGGGTCCGGGGTCCCACCCTGCGAGGGCGACGGGGGGGGCGCCGGGACGGTGGTCGGCGCGCCGTCGCTCTCGCCCTCTCCCTCGCCGCCGTCCTCGCCGCCGTCCGACCCGTCAGAGGGCTCCGGGGGCTGGGTCTGCGTGGGCTCCTGCGAGGTCTGCCTCGGGGAGGGCGGGGCCGTCGGCCTCCTGGTGGCGGGCGCGCTGGTGGACGGCGCGCTGGTGGACGGGCGGGGCCGCTGCACCGCACGCGTGGGGGCCGGGAACTCCAGCCTCTCCGCACCCTCGAGGGCCTTGCGCGTGTAGGAGGTCCAGATCGCGGCGGGATAGGTGCCGCCGACCACGTCGCGGACCCCGCCGAACCCGGGGATGCTCTGGACGGCGCCGGTGTCCGGGTCGGGGTTGAACATCACCACGGTCGTGGCCAGCTGGGGGGTGAAGGCGGCGAACCAGGCGGCCTTGTTGTCGTCGGTGGTCCCGGTCTTGCCGGCCACGGGGCGCCCCAGCACGTTGGCCTTGCGCCCCGATCCCTGCTGGACGACCGCCTGCATCGCGGTGGTCGCGTCCGCCATGACGTCCGGGTCGATGACCTGCTGGCCGGTGGTGTCGGCGGTGAAGAGCGCCGTCCCGTCGTCGATCCGGGTCACGGAGGCCACGAGGTGCGTGCTGTGGCGCTCACCCTGCGCCGCGAGGGTGGCGTAGGCGGTCGCGAGGTCCCAGGGACGCACGGCCGCGGTCCCGAGCACGTTGGCGAGGTTGGCTTCCACGACGCCCTTGGGGATCCCGGCGCGCTCGGCGACGTCGACGGTCTTCTCGGGGCCGATCTGCTGGTTGAGCTGCACGTAGGCGGTGTTGATCGAGCTCGACGTCGCCTTCACGAGGTTGACGCGGCCGAAGCTCTCGTCGCCGAAGTTGCGGAGGCCGTTCGGGAACTGCGGCGGGTAC
>JBBSRD010000323.1:0-3219 GCA_038243415.1 Actinomycetales bacterium
CGTCACCAAGGACGACACGACGATCATCGACGGCGCCGGCTCTGCCGACGACATCGAGGCGCGCGTCGCCCAGATCCGCGGCGACATCGAGCGCACCGACTCCGACTGGGACCGCGAGAAGCTCCAGGAGCGCCTCGCGAAGATGGCCGGCGGTGTCGCGGTGATCAAGGTCGGCGCGGCCACCGAGACCGAGCTCAAGGAGAAGAAGCACCGCATCGAGGACGCCGTCTCCGCGACGCGCGCCGCCATCGAGGAGGGCATCGTGGCCGGTGGTGGCTCCGCCCTGGTGCACGCCGCGTCCGCGGTGGACTCCCTGGACCTCACCGGTGACGAGGCGACCGGCGCGCGCATCATCGCGCGCTCCGTCGTCGAGCCGCTGCGCTGGATCGCGGAGAACGCCGGCATGGAGGGCTACGTGGTCGTCGACCGCGTGCGCTCGCTCGGCCAGGGCCAGGGCCTGAACGCCGCGACCGGTGAGTACGGCGACCTCGTGGCGCAGGGCGTCCTGGACCCGGTCAAGGTCACGCGCTCCGCGCTGGTCAACGCCGCGTCCATCGGCTCCATGGTGCTGACCACCGACACCCTCGTCGTGGAGAAGCCCGAGGAGGACACCGCGCACGCCGGTGGCCACGGGCACAGCCACTGATCTCCTGATGGACCACGAGGGCCCCGCACCGCCCGGTGCGGGGCCCTCGCGGTCCCCGGTCCGCCGTCAGGCGGGCCGAGCCTGGATCAGCTGACGCGGCTCACCGCGGGGGCCTCGACGGAGCGGGTGGCGCGGTGCGCGGCGTACACGCGCTCGCGATCGTCCTCGGTGAGTCCGCCCCACACCCCGTAGGGCTCCTTGACGGTCAGCGAGTGCTTGCGGCACGAGTCGATGACGGGGCAGGTCGAGCACACCGCGATGGCCGCGGCGTCGCGGTTGCGGCGAGCGGGCCCCCGCTCACCCTCGGGGTGGAAGAACAGCGTGGTGTCGTACTCGCGGCAGGCTCCCTGGAGCTGCCACTCCCAGACGTCAGCGATGGGTCCGGGAAGTCGTGAGATCTCAGCCATGTCAACTCCATGATCTACTGGCGCGGTTCGCTTCTTGAGCAGTCCGGACGTCCCGCGACAGATCATGGCCACGGCGCCGACCCCCGCCGACGGCGGTGGTGTTCCGAACGGCGCTGACGCTACAACCGTTTCACGGGTTGTTCAACCATCTGGAGAAATGTCTCTCCGGGGTCGAGAGCCCGCGGTCGTCGCTCCGGTGGCAGCAGGTCGAGGATCCGCCCACACTGGAACGGTGCCGGAGCCGCGGGAAGGGAGAGACGTGACGTCCACCACCCTCGGTCTCTCCCTGGCGAGCGTGGAAACGCACGACGACGCCGACTACGCCGCAGCCGAGGACGTGGGTCTCCCGGTCGCCGCGGTGGCTCGCCGGCTCGGCGTGGCCGCGGGAACCCTGCGCACCTGGGACCGCCGTTACGGCCTGGGCGCCAGCGACCACCGGGCGGGCTCGCACCGCCGGTACGACCGACGGGACCTCGAGCGCCTCGTCGTGATGCGCCGCCTCACCCTCGAGGGCGTGGCCCCGGTCGACGCCGCCCGCGCCGCCCTCGCCTCCTCCGACGACGTGACCCCCAGCTGGTCGAGCCGGGCGGACGACATCCCCGGCGCCCGGCCGGCGCCCCGCGAGGAACGGCCGGCCCACCCCGCCACACCTCTGGACGTCCCGGTGGGCGACGTCGACCGTGACGAGCGTCTCGTCCCTGAGCCCCCGTGGGGCCAGCGCTTCGACCGCAACGCCGTGACCCTCGACCCCGAGCAGACCGCCACGCTCGTGACCGAGGCCTTCGACCACCGTGGCCTCGTCCAGGGGTGGGAGCAGATCATCGGGCCGACCGTCCACGCGCTGTCGCGTCGGTGGGCGACCTGCGGGCCCGGGTACGACGCCGAGCTGATGCTCACCTCCGCGGTGCTCTCCGCCCTGAGGGAGCGCACCGTCCCCGACGCCTCGCCCGACGCCACCGTGCTCCTCGCCCCCGCAGAGGACGAGCGCGACACCCTGGCCCTCCACGTCCTCGCCGCCGAGCTCGCGAGCCGTGGCGTCTCGACCCAGGTGCTCGCTCCCGGGCGCCCCAGCGGCGCCCTCGCAGGGGCCGTGGCGGCGACCCGCCCCGCCGCGGTGCTGGTCCTGGCCACGGTGCCGGTGCGCGAGGTGAGCCAGCTCGACGACCTGGCCGACCGCCTCCACGGGGGCTCCCTGGTCCTGGCCGGGCCGGGGTGGGAGAGCGCCGACGTCCCCGCGGGCCATGCCGAGGTCGTCGCCTCCCTCGAGGGCGCGATCGACGTCGTGGCCGCTCACGCCCTGCGCGCCGGCGGGGCCCGGTGAACCCCGGAGGATCTCCAGGGCTCAGGTCGGCGCCGGCACGTGCCGATGGATCTCTCGCCACCCCGACCGGGGAGGCGATGGCTCCAGCAGCGAAGAGGCCCGATGTCGACGATCATGGTGTGTGACGACTCCCCCGTGGTGCGGGAGACGATGCGCCGCACCGTCGCCGGGATCCCCGGCGTCACCCGCGCCGTCGCGGCGTCCTCCGGCGAGGAGGTCCTCGAGCGGTGGGCGACCGAGCGCCCCGACCTCGTGCTCCTCGACGTGAGGATGCCCGGGCTCGGAGGCGTGGAGGCCGCCCGACGCCTGTTCTCGCGCCACCCCGGCGCGGCCGTGCTCATGCTGACCGTCTCCGAGGACGTCGACGGCGTCGCCCGCGCCATCGCCGCCGGCGCCCGCGGCTACCTCGTCAAGGACGCCACCCGCCCCGAGATCACCGCGGCCGTGCTCGGCGCCGTCGCCGGCCAGACGCACCGCCGCGCCGCCCGCCCGCGCTCCGAGGACGCGGTCCCCGCCCTCACCGAGCGCGAGCTCCAGGTGCTCACGGGCATGGGGCGCGGGCGCTCCAACGCTGAGATCGGCCGCGAGCTCTTCCTCTCCGAGGACACCGTGAAGACCCACGCCCGACGGCTGTTCCGCAAGCTGGCCGCGTCCGACCGCGCCCACGCCGTGGCGAAGGGCTTCCGGCTCGGGATGGTGCACTGACCCCGGCAGGAGCCCGCTGGCCGTGCTCGTGGTGCCAGCGGGCAGGGCGATCAGGAGAGCCTCAGCATCACCTTGCTGGAGCCGGTGGAGCGGTCGGCCGCCACGGTGAACGCCTCCGCGGCGTCCTCGAGCGAGAAGGA
>JBBSRD010000324.1:0-3211 GCA_038243415.1 Actinomycetales bacterium
ACGCCGCACCGCCAGCCGTTGCGCCCGCGCACCGTCGGGGCGCGCCCCCCGATGCGGTCGAGGAGGGGCGGCTTCGAGGTCTCGCTCATCGGTGCCCTCACCCCGCTCGGTCATGACCCGCGGCTGGGCGGGACCCACCCCGGCGGTGCCGGGTCAGCGCGACGGTATCCCCGCTCGCGGTGACGGCTGGCTCCTGCGCTCGCCGGGGCGCCGGTCGTGATGCCCTTGCCGCCTGACCGTCACCCAGGGTCGCCCTTCGGTGTCGATCAGTCCACGCTCGGTGAGGAAACGTCCCCTGTGAGAGGTATTGCGATGAAGCGCACCGATCCCGCACACCGTCCGCTCCTGACGAGGTGCCTGCGCCGTGGCCTGAAGGTCGCCGCGCTCGCCACGACCGGGGCTCTGGTCGCGGCGACGCCGACGCTCGCCACGGGCCCCACCACACCACCCGCGCCAGCTCCCGAGCACGCTGCTCCGGTGGTGCTCACGGCGTCTCTCTCTGGGACCGAGGAGGTGCCGGCACCGGACCTCGGCGCGGTGGGCGACCCGGACGGCACGGGAGGGGCCGTGGTGCTGGTGGGTCGTGACCGGGTGGACTTCGCCCTGTCGTGGCGCGACATCGGCGCCCCCACCATGGGCCACGTCCACCTCGGCGCCTCAGGGGTGAACGGGCCGGTCGACGTCCCGTTCTTCGCCACGGCGCTGCCCGACGGCACGTACGGGGCCACCGGGTCCGTCACCGACCTCGACGCCGCGACCCTCGCCGCCATCACGGAGGACCCGACCGGCTTCTACGTCAATCTGCACTCCGCCGAGTTCCCGAGCGGGGCGGTCCGCGGGCAGCTCACCGACCCTGGCTCCGACGCGCTCGACGCCGCGGCGAGGACCCTCGGCTCGCTGCGGGGGGACGTGGCCACGAAGGCGCTCACGGTGCTCGGCGCCCTCCGGGGCCCGAGTGGCCAGGCGCTGCTGGCCGACCCGCAGGTGCAGGAGCAGCTGCACTCCCTCAACGCCTCCGGCATCGCCCCCGGCACGATCCTCGCGGCGCTGGGCAGCGGCGCGGCGGAGGTCCCCACGGCGGACGGCCCCGCGGTCGGTGACCCCGACGGCGCCTCGGCCAACCTCTTCCGCGTGCGCGGGCGCTCGGTCGAGTACGCCATCGCCTTCTCCGGCGTCGCCGCGCCCACGATGGCCCACGTCCACTCCGCCGCCACGGGGGTGAACGGCCCGGTCGTCGTGCCGTTCTTCGACGACGCCGACGGGCTGCCGCCGACCATCAGCGGGCTCATCGGCGCGGTGAAGGTGGACCCGGCCCTCGCGACGGCCATCGCCCACGATCCGAACGCGTACTACACGAACCTCCACGCCGCGGCCTACCCCGCCGGCGCCGTGCGCGGTCAGCTCGTGGACACCACCTCGCTGTTCTGAGCCGGTGCCCGGGCCGGTGACCCGCTGATCGGTTCCCGGCTCGGGCGCGAGGGCCGCCAGGTGCGCCGTCCGAGGTCGTAGGCCAGGCCGGGCAGCAGCAGGGAGCGCACGGCGATCGTCTCCAGCAGCACCCCGAGGGCGACGAGGAGGACGAGGGCGAACAGCGGCACCGCCGGGTCGGAGCCGGGGAGGTCGAAGACGTACCGGGACACCACGGCGCCGACCCCGATGGTCGCGGCGCAGCGGGCGTCGGCCACCCCGGCGCTCGCCCCCGTGATCCCATCGGTGCCCTGAACGACCTGCAGCGTCTGGTCGGCCTCGTCCGCGGGGCCGATCACCATCGAGGTGTCCTCCGTGCCGGGGGGGACGTGCTCGTCGAGCACCTCCTGGCCGGTGACGGAGCCGACGATGGTCAGGAACGTCTCCGCCTGAGTGGTCCCGTCGACCTCGGAGGTGGTGAAGGAGGCCGCGCACACCAGGAGGCCCGCGGCGCTGAGCCCCGAGGCGCCCCGCGGGTGGCGGCCGACGGCGCGGGCGACCGCTCGCGGCGCGTGCCCGGCTGGAGCGCCACGTGATCCGGCTCCCTGCACGTCCACCCGCCAGACGTCTCGGTCGCGGCCCGGTGGATCGGGATCGGACGGAACCGCACCTCAGGTCATCGCTCAGTCACTTTGAGTAGCTAAATCGCACGATCGGCGGCCCTGTTTGCCCCGAACGCTGCAGGAAAGACTGCCGTCCTGACGCGCAACTGCCTACGCTGAGTTTCGTGAGCGCCACGGTAGAGACCTCTTCCCTGGAGGCGAGCCCCGTCAGCACGACACCGCGTCCCGCTCCCGCGGACGACCTCGAGACCACCTCCGGCGGTCCTCGCAGCGGGGTCAGCCCCTGGCTCGTCGTCGCCGTCGGTGCTCTCGGTGCGCTCATGGTCGCCACCCGACCCCTGCTCCAGCCCGAGGGCAAGGCGCAGCTCCCGCCGCTGTCGCTCCTCGCCCAGACCAGCGGGCTGCTCGCGGGCTACGGCGCGCTCGTCGTGCTGCTGCTCGTCGCCCGCCAGCCCTCGCTCGAGCGAGGGATCGGCCCCCACGCCCTGGCCCGCTGGCACTCCCGCCTCGCCCCGCTGTTCCTCGTCCTCGTCCTCGTCCACGCCGGGGCCGCCGTCGCCGCCGCTGCCTGGCTGGGACGCCGACGCGTCGGTGCGTCCGTCCTCGACGCGGCGGTCCGCGTGCTGACGATGCCGTGGGTGCCGGCCGCCACCCTGGCCACGATCGTCCTGGTCGTCGTCGCGGCCACCTCGATCCGCGCCGCCCGGCGCACGCTCGGCCACGAGCGGTGGCAGGGCATCCACCTGCTGACGTACGTCGCGATCGCCCTCGGCCTCGGCCACCAGCTGACCGGCCCCGACCTCGTCGGCCACGTGGCGCTCCAGGTCGCGTGGGCCCTGGCCTACGCCTACGTCTTCGCCGCGCTGCTCCACCACCGGCTGCTGACCCCCGTGCGCCAGAGCGTGCGCCACCGTCTCCAGGTGACCGCCGTCCGCCGTGAGGGCCCGGGCGTCGTCTCGATCACGGTCGGCGGCAAGGACCTCGACGACCTCGACGCGCAGCCCGGCCAGTTCTTCCGCTGGCGCTACATCACGCCGGACCACTGGAGGACCGCCCACCCCGTCTCCCTGTCCGCCGCGCCGACCAGCGACGCGTTGCGCCTGACGGTCAAGGCGGTCGGCGACGGCACGCGCACCCTCCAGGACCTGGCGGTGGGGACGTGGGTGGTCGCGGAGGGCCCC
>JBBSRD010000325.1:0-3199 GCA_038243415.1 Actinomycetales bacterium
CAGCGTGGCGGCCGGGGGGGCGCCCGTCCACCCGGCCCCGGGACCGGGTGCCCGGTCCAGGTCAGGTCAGGTCAGGTCAGGTCAGGTCAGGTCAGGTCAGGTCAGGTCAGGTCAGGTCGCGGAGCGTGCGGGCTCGCGGGCGATGGCCACCTCGTCACGGATCTGCCCGACGAGCTCCTCGAGCACGTCCTCCAGGGCCACCACGCCCGACGTGGCGCCGCCGGGGGCGATGACCTCCGCCAGGTGCGCCTGCGCGCCGCGCAGCGTCGCGAGGACGTCGGCGAGGGTCTCCTCCTCTCCCACGCGGGGCAGCGGGCGGATCCGCCAGGCGGCGACGGGCACGTCGCGGGCTCCGCCGCTGGCCCCCAGGAGGTCCTTCACGTGGAGGTAGCCGACGAGCTCGCGCGGGGCGGCGCCGCGCACGGGGAAGCGGGAGAAGCCCGTCTCGGCAGCGGCGGCCTCCAGCTGGGCGGGGGTCACGTCGGCGGACACGGTGCGCAGCTCGGCCAGCGGGACCAGGACGGTGGCGACGGTGCGCTCCTGGAAGGACAGCGCCCCGGCCAGCAGCTCGTGCTCGTCGGCGTCCAGGAGCCCCTCGCGGGCCGACTCCTCCACCAGCCCGTGCACCTGCTCGCGGCTGTAGGTGCTGGCGACCTCGTCCTGCGGCTCGATCTTCACCAGGCGCAGGATGTGGTTGGCGAGCCAATTGAACGTCGAGACGATCGGGCGCAGCACCACGCAGACGTAGTACAGCGGCGGACCGAACCACAGCGCGGCCCGGTCGGGGCCGGCGAGCGCGACGTTCTTCGGCACCATCTCGCCGAGCACCACGTGGAGGACCGTCACCAGGGAGAGCGCGACCACGAAGGCGAACGGGTGGACCAGCGTGGTCGGCAGCCCGAGCGTCTCGAAGCCGGGCTCGAGGAGGTGGGCGATCGCCGGCTCGCTGAGCGAGCCCAGCGCCAGGGAGCACACCGTGATCCCCAGCTGCGCGCCCGCCATCATGAGCGACAGGCGCTCCATGGCCCTGATGGTGATGACCGCGGAGCGGACGCCCGCCTCGGCCTTGGGCTCGATGGCGGCGCGCCGCGCGGAGACCAGCGCGAACTCGGCGCCGACGAAGAAGGCGTTGAACGCCAGCAGCACCGCGGTCAGGGCCAGGCCCAGCCAGTCGCTCATCGAGGTCCCCTCTCGGCGGCCGCCGGCCGGGCGTCCCGGCGGTGCCCGCTCTCGGGCTCGTCGACGTCGAGGGGCGCCAGCAGCACCCGCTCGACCCGGCGTCCCTCCATGCGCTCCACCGTCATCCTCACGCGCGGCAGCGGGGCCCGCTCCTCGTCCGCGGCCGCCTCGGGGTCCTCGTCGCCGACCTCCACGACGTCGCCGCGCACCGGGATCCGGCCCGCGCTGAGCATAACGAGGCCGCCGACGGTCTCGTAGTCACGCCCCTCCGCCAGGGCGATGCCCGTCAGGGAGGCGACCTCGTCGGGCCGCAGGAGACCGGGCACCGACCACGCGCCGCCGGGCCGGCTGCGCACGGCGCCGCCCACCCGGTCGTGCTCGTCGACCACCTCGCCGACGAGCTCCTCGATGAGGTCCTCGATGGTGACCACCCCGTCGGTTCCCCCGAACTCGTCGACCACGACGGCCATCGCCATCCCGCTGGCCTGCAGGGTGTCCATGAGGGTGTCGAGGTCCACCGAGGAGGGGACGAGGACCGGCTCCGACATCACCGACCCCACCGAGGTGATGGAGCGCTGCGGCTCGGGGACGCCCACCGCGTTCTTCACGTGGACGAGGCCCACCACGTCGTCGAGGGACTCCCCCACCACGGGGAACCGCGAGTGGCCGGTGCGCCGCGAGCGCTCGATGAGCTCGGCGACGGAGGCGCTCGCGTCCATCGTCTCCATCGTGGTGCGCGGGGTGAGGACCTCGCTGGCGCGCTTGTCGCCGAAGCCCAGCGAGCGCTGGACCAGCGACGCCGTCGCCGGGTCGAGGGTCCCCTCGCTGGCGGAGCGCCGCACGAGGGACCTCAGCTCCTCGGGGCTGCGCGCCGAGGCCAGCTCCTCGGTGGCCTCCAGGCCGAAGAGGCCGAGGATGACGTTGGCGGCGCCGTTGAGAAAGCGGATGGGCCAGGCCATGACCTTCGCGAAGCCCCGCACGAAGCCCACGACGACCTTCGCGGTGGCGACCGGCACGGAGATGGCGATGTTCTTGGGGACGAGCTCGCCGAAGAGCATCATCAGCGTCGTGGCGAGCACGAGGGAGACCGTGAGGGACACCGCGTGGGCCGCTGAGTCGGTGAGTCCGAAGATCGACTCGGCCGGGCCGTCGATGATGCGGGCGATGGCGGGTTCTGCGAGGAACCCGACGGCGAGGTTGGTGACCGTGATGCCCAGCTGCACGCCGGAGAGCTGGCTGGAGAGGGTCTTGAAGGCCTTCTGCACGCCGATCGCCCGGCGGTCGCCCTGCTCGGCCTGGGCGTCGATGGTGGCCCGGTCGGCGGCCAGGAGGGCGAACTCTCCGGCGACGAAGATCCCGCAGGCGGCGACCAGGGCGAGGGCGAGGGCGAGCAGCAGCCACTCCATGAGGGGGCGAACGCTACACCGGGCGCACCCTGCGGGCCGGGCGTGGCGGCCCGGGCGTGAGCGGCTCTGCGCCCTCCCGGCGATGCAGGGGCTCTCGGCGCCCCTCGTCACCGGTCAGGGTCTGCTCAGGCCCAGAGCAGCGCCCGGTCGGGACGCTCCAGCAGCGCCCCCACGTCGGCGAGGAAGCGGGAGCCCAGGTCGCCGTCGATCACCCGGTGGTCGAAGCTCAACGACAGCTCCACGACCCAGCGCGGGCGGACCTTGCCCTTGTGCACCCAGGCACGCTGCGTCATGGCGCCCATGCAGAGGATCGCGGACTCCCCCGGGTTGAGGATCGGCGTGCCGCCGTCCACCCCGAACACCCCGATGTTCGTGATCGAGATGGTGCCCCGCGCCATGTCGAACGGGCTGGTCCGGCCGGCCCGTGCGGTCTTGACCAGCGCGGTCAGCCCCTGCGCCATCCCCCGCAGGTCCAGCGCCTGCGCGTCCTTGACGTTGGGCACCAGGAGCCCGCGCTCGCTCGCCACCGCGATGCCGAGGTTGACGTAGTCCTTCACCACGATCTCCTGCGCGGCCTCGTCCCACGAGGAGTTGATCTGCGGGTGACGGGCGAC
>JBBSRD010000326.1:0-3135 GCA_038243415.1 Actinomycetales bacterium
AGTCCGACGTCTTCGAGGGCGTCGCGCGGGTCTTCGACGGCGAGCGGGCCGCCATGGACGCCCTGGAGGACGGCTCGATCGTCGCGGGCGACGTGGTGGTCATCCGCTACGAGGGCCCCAAGGGCGGTCCGGGCAGGCGCGAGATGCTCGCGATCACCGGCGCCATCAAGGGTGCCGGGCTCGGCAAGGACGTGCTGCTCCTCACCGACGGGCGCTTCTCCGGCGGGACCACCGGCCTGTGCGTCGGGCATGTGGCCCCCGAGGCCGTGGACGCGGGGCCCATCGCGTTCGTGGCCGACGGCGACCGGATCCGCCTCGACGTCACCGCGAAGCGGCTCGACGTGCTGGTCGACGAGGCGGAGCTGACCCGCCGCGCGGAGGGCTTCGAGCCGCCGGCGCCGCGCTACACCCGCGGGGTGCTGTCGAAGTACCGGCGCCTGGTGGGCTCGGCGTCGTACGGAGCCGTCCTGGACTGAGCGGGTCGACGCTCGCGGGTCTCCGCGGGTGGTCGAGCGGGGATCTCGTGTGCGCGACACGCCGTAAGAGGGCGCACCGGCTCCCCGCTGGAGGCCTGGCGGCCGCACCGGGCGATCGGGGACGCAGCGCCGCGCTGCGAGAGTCGCTGCACGCGGCTGTGCGTCCCCCATCGGGGGGGGAAGGCCTGATGGGCACCCGACAGCCTCAGCGCAGGACGCCGTCCACCGCCACGACGCGGCCGGCGTGGATCACGGTGCGCTCGCGCGGTCGGTCCATCACCGCCGAGGTCGGGGTGTCGCCGGGCAGCAGCACGAGGTCAGCGACGTCGCCGGCCCCCAGGCCCGGCCGGTCCTGCGTGGACGTGAGCCGGGTCGCACCGACCTCGATGACGGAGGCGCCGCCGACCGAGGCCACCGCCAGGCAGTGCTCGACCATCGCGTCGCGCCGGTGGTCGTTCGTGAACGCCAGCTGCCACGTGCGGTCGAGCAGGTCGGTGCTGCCGTAGGGCGACCAGTGGTCGCGCTGCCCGTCCTGCCCGAGCCCGGTGCGGACCCCGCGCGCGGCCAGCTCCGCCAGCGGCAGGGGCGCGCGGTTGCCGGGCGCGACGGTGGTCAGCGCCACGTCCCACGCCGCCAGCTCGTCGAGCACCGCGGCGACCTCCGGCGAGGGCGGGCCGCCGAGGGCGAACGCGTGGGAGAGGGTCAGGCGTGAGCGCAGCCCGTGGGCACGGACCCGCTCCAGCATCAGGCTGATCGAGAACAGCCCCAGGGGCCCCGCCTCGTGGAGGTGGACGTCCATCGGTGCGTCGTGGCGCTCCGCGAGGGCGAAGACCGCGTCCAGGTGGCGCACCGGGTCGCGGTCCAGGCCGCAGGGGTCGATGCCACCCACGACGTCGGCGCCCGCGGTCATCGCGGCGTCGACCAGGTCGGGGACGCCCGGCTCGAGCAGCATCCCGGCCTGTGGGAAGGCCACGACCTGCACGTCCGCCCGCCCGGCGTGCTCGGCGCACGCGGCGAGCACGCCCTCGAGGCGCTCGAGGCGGCAGTCCGCGTCGACCTGGGCGAACGCGCGGGCCCGCGTGGTGCCGAAGGCGATGGCCGAGCCCAGAGTGCGCCCCGCCCGCTCGGCGACGGTTCCCTCGTCGGAGCGCCAGTGCTCGCGGTCGTTCGCGACGAGGTTCCACAGTGGGCCGGGCTCGGAGGTGTGCGGCTTGAAGGGCAGCCCGACGCGGGTGGAGTCCAGATGGACGTGCGCGTCGGTGAAGGAGGGGAGGGCGAGCCGACCGGCGCCGTCGACGTCGTCCGGGCCCGGCGAGGCGGCGGGGTCGTGGGGCCCGACCGCGGTGATGGCGCCGCCGCCGAGGAAGAGGTCGGACAGCGCGCCGCCCCAGGGGCGGACGGCGCGGACGACGGTGCCGCCGGAGCCTGGCGTCGAGGTGGTCGGGTCGGTGTCGGCCATGGGGACTGCCTACCGCACGGCACGGCATGTGGTACTCGACCGTCACGGCCTTGCGCTACCTGCGATCAACTGGATAGCATGACTACCTAAATGGTTCGAGGGGGAACCTCATGGCCCACATCGTGCTCATCATCATCCATGCCGCGTCCGCCACGCTCGCGCTGGTGCTCGGGCTCGTGGCGATCAGGCGCGGTCGACTGGTCCTCGGCTACCTGGTCTCGCTGGCCGCCATGGAGCTCTCGCTGCTCGGTGCCGTGGCGTTGGGCTGGCCGCAAGGCCCCCCGGCGGCGAACCTCGTCTTCAGTGGCCTGCTCGTCCTCGGGGCGGTGATGTGCTGGCGCGGGTGGATGGCGGCGCGACGACGCCCGCGGGCGGGGGAGCGCCCGTCGCCGTCCTCCGTCGGCCACGTCGGCTTCACCCTCGTCTCGCTGGTGGACGCCTTCGTCGTCGTCAGCGTGCTGAGGGCCGGCGCGCCGGTCGGGCTCGTCGTCGCGGCCGGCGTCGCGATCGGGGTGGGCGGTCACGTCGTGCTCACTGCTGCGGCCGCGCGGCTCACCGCGACCCCGGCGCCCGTCGGTCGTTGACCGTTGCGTCTCGGCCGGCGCGACCTTCGGCTCAGGCCGTCGGGAGCCGCCCGTGCGCGACGGCGTCGACCAGCGCGGCGTGGTCGGCCTCGGTCTGGTCGGCGTAGCGGCGCGCGAAGGTGCACAGCGCCTGCTCCACCTTGTCGGACGAGCCGAGGTACCCCGCGATCATCGAGGCCCCCGACGTGCGGGCGTGCCCCTTGGCCAGCAGGCGCCCGCAGATCCCGGAGTAGTCCTCCAGCGCGCTCGCGCTGATCCCGTCGAGGGCCACCGAGCCTTTCATGTTCCGCAGCTGGCGCACGTAGTACTGGTTCTTCCCCACCGTCGCCCACCCCAGCAGAGGGTCCGAGACGGTCTGGAGGGCCTGCTGGTACTCCACCACCCGTCGCCCCTGGTGGTCGTGCCACGCCGAGTCGCCGTGGACGTGCGGGGCGATCACCGAGCGCCGCGCCTGCTTCAGCTGGAGGAAGACCACGTCGTCGGGGTCGCTGCCCTCGAGCAGCGCCACGTAGGCGCGCAGCCCGACGCTGCCCACCCCGACCACCTTGTGCGCGATGTCGACGAGGGTGTACCCGCCGAGCATCCGGGCCCAGTGCGGCGGCAGGGTGGCGAGGTA
>JBBSRD010000327.1:0-3102 GCA_038243415.1 Actinomycetales bacterium
CCGGACGCCGCCCTTGGCCGCGGTGTAGGGCCCGATGCCCGTGCGCGCCAGGTCGCTCTGCACCGAGCCGACGTTGACGATCTTGCCGCGGCCGCGCTCCAGCATCCCCTTCGCGACCTCCCGCCCGATGAGCAGCGGCGCGACGAGGTTCGTCGCGAGCACCCGCTCGACGTCGGCGATCGCCACGTCGACGAGTGGCTCGCGGTGCTGGACGCCGGCGGTGTTGACCAGCACGGCGACCCCGCCGGCGGCTTCCAGGGCGGCGATCGCGGCGACGACGGCGTCGTGGTCGGTGACGTCGAAGCAGGTGGTCCGCACCCGGTCGGCCCCCACCTCGGCGGCCAAGGAGGCGCGCCGCCGCTCGAGGGCGTCCGGGTCGCGCCCGTGGAGCACCACGGTGGCGCCGCCCCGGGCGAGGCCGTCGGCGAGGACCGCGCCGATGCCGCGGGTGGAGCCGGTCACGAGGGCGGTGCGGCCGGTCAGGTCGAAGAGGGAGGACGTCACCCCCCTGTCCTATCGGTTCCCGTCGGCCCCGGCCGACCACCCCGTCCGACGACCTCTGGTTACGGTCGCTGCCATGTCAACGGGGTCAGAGAGACGCAGCGGCATCGGCGTGGTCGGTCTGGGGCTGATGGGCGAGCCCATGGCCCAGCACCTGCTGGGCGAGGCTGACAGGTCCGACGGGGCCCTGCACGTGTGGGCGCGACGGCCCGAGGCGGCCGACGCCCTCGTGGAGGCCGGCGCCCAGCGGGCCCAGGACTGCCGGA
Source organism: Actinomycetales bacterium (assembly GCA_038243415.1). Classification (GTDB taxonomy): domain Bacteria; phylum Actinomycetota; class Actinomycetes; order Actinomycetales; family Quadrisphaeraceae; genus CADCUY01. The sequence continues at coordinate 768 of JBBSRD010000327.1, forward strand.
GCCTGGCGGCGGCGTGCGGCGTGGTCGTCGTGGTGCTGCCGGACCTGCCCCAGCTCGAGGAGCTGCTCGGCGGCGCCGACGGGCTGCTCGCGGGCGTCGACGCCCCGACGACCCTGGTGGTCTGCTCCACCGTCTCCCCGACGGGCGTGCGGGAGCTGGCCGAGCGCCTGGGCGCGGGCACCGACGGCCTGGTGAGCGTGGTGGACGCCCCCGTGAGCGGCGGGCCCGAGGGTGCGAAGGACGCCGGCCTGTCGATCATGGTGGGCGGCAGCGAGGACGACGTCGCCCTGGTGCTCCCCGTGCTGGCCACGATGGGCACCCCCGTGCACCTGGGGCCGCTGGGCTCCGGGCAGGTGGCGAAGGCGTGCAACCAGCTGGTGGTCGCGGCGACGATCTCCGCGCTGGCCGAGGCCGCCGTGATCGGTGAGCGCAGCGGGCTGGACCTCGCCACGCTCATGGACGTGCTCGGCGGCGGGTACGCCGGCAGCCGCGTCCTGGCCACCAAGGGCCAGAAGCTCGTGGACCACGACCACAGCGTCGCCGGCGCGGCCCGCTTCATGACCAAGGACCTCGACGCGGCGCTCGCTGCGGCAGCGGCCACGGGGACCGGCACCCGGGTGCTCCCGGCGGTGCGGCGCAGCTACGGCGAGATCGTCGACGCGGGCCTCGGGGACCTGGACATGTCGGTGGTGCAGCGCTACGTCGAGTCCCTGGCCCCGCCGCGGGGGTGATCCCAGGGGCTGCGTCCGCGCCTGGTCTACGCCGGGTCCGAGCCGGGCTCGACGCGGTCCCGGCCGCGGTCCTTGGCGGCGTAGAGCTGCTGGTCGACCAGGCGGAGCAGGTCGGCGCGGTCCGGCGGCGGTTGCTCGGGGCGTTCGGTGGCAGCGAGGCCGATGCTCGCGGTGACGAGGAGCCCGGGCGCGACGTCGCTCCAGTCCTGGTCGGCGATCCGGCGGCGCAGGGCCTCCGCGACCGCCCGTGCGGCGGGCATGCCCAGGCCGGGGAGGACGAGGAGGAACTCCTCGCCCCCGAGGCGGGCGACGTAGGCCTCCGGCGACGCGACGGCGCCGTCGGCGGCGGCCTGGAGGAGGGCGGCGACGCGGACGAGGACGGCGTCCCCGGCGTCGTGGGACCAGAGGTCGTTGACGCGCTTGAAGTGGTCCAGGTCCACCATCGCGACCGTCAGCGTCCCGGGGGAGCGTGCTGAGCGGTCCAGGCGCCGGTCGAGGTCCTCGTCGACGTGGCGGCGGTTGAGCAGGCCGGTGAGGGGGTCGCGGTAGGACATCTCGCGGTAGCGGGCGCTCTCGCGCCGGGCCTCGTCGACCTCGAGGATCGCGTGGAGGGTCTGGGCGCGGGTCTCGCTGGAGCGCGAGCGCAGCTCGAGGGTCTCGGCGTGGAAGCGCCGGTGGAGGGCGTAGGCGCCGGCGTGGTCGCCGCGCTGGGCGAGGAGCGCGGCCCGCGAGCCCATCGCCTTGACCTGCAGCTCCACCATCTCGTGCGCGGCGGTGAGGCGGTCGGCGGCGTCCAGGCTCCTGGCGGCCGCGTCGAGCTCGCCCGTCTCCCGCTCGACCTGCGCGAGGACGAGCCAGCAGCCGGCGGCCTGGACCAGCGGGCCGGGGTCGTCAGCGCTCAGGCGCTGGCGCAGCATCGCGACCGCCTCCTCGGAGCGCCCACGGGCGTGGAGCACCTCCGCGACGGTCCCGACGCAGACGAGCAGGAGGGGGACGCGGTGCTGCTCGGCGAGCGAGAGCAGCTGGTCGGCGACGTCCGCCGCGGCGCCGTCGTCCTCCGCCGCGAGCGAGGCGTAGGCCCAGTTGTTGAGGACGTGGAAGGACGTCGCCGGGGTGGCGAAGAGCATCGAGCGCGTGAAGGCCTCGCGGTACCTCTCGCGCGCCGCGTCGAAGGAACCGTCGACGGTGAGGGCGTCGGCCATGGTGAGCAGCAGGCGGCACCGCAGCACGGGTCCGAGGTCGTCGCCGTCGAGGGCGAGGGCCGTGGAGGCGTGCTCGAGGGAGGCGGAGGGATCGCCGATCTCGCGGAAGAGCACGCTCAGGCACCGCTCGGCCTCGGCCTCGAGCGCCCGGTCGCCGCTGCTCACGGCCTGGTCGCGGACGCCGCGGACGGTCAGCGCGGCGTCGGCCGCGCTGCGCGCCCGGACGTCCTCGTCGGTCGTGAGCAGGACCAGCCGCGCGCGCTGGCGGGCGGCGGCAGGGGTGCGCGGGAGCGCGGCGAGGAGGTCCCGGGCCGCGTCGGGGGTCTCGGTGCGCCACGCGTCGGACGCGTCGAGCGCGTCGATGAGGGCGTCGACCCGCGCCGCGCGACCCCGTGCTCCCCG
>JBBSRD010000328.1:0-3096 GCA_038243415.1 Actinomycetales bacterium
CGTCCGCGACGAGGCGGTCGAGCGCGGCCTGCGCGGCCCGACGGGCGAGCCCGCGCTCCTGCGCCGCGGTGTCCGCCGTGCTCGCCACGCCCAGGCGGGAGATGAGCGGGGCCAGGGTGAGCCCCTGGGCGACCAGGGTCGCCAGCACCACGACGAGCGCGACGAGGACCACCTCGTCGCGCGCGGGGAAGGCCGCGCCGGAGTCGACGGTCTGCGGCAGGGCCAGCGCGGTGGCGACGGTGACCACGCCGCGCATCCCCGCCCAGGAGACGACCGACGCCTCGGGCCAGGACTCCGGTGCGTCGCCCTCGCGGCCCCGCGCCCTGAGCTTCGCCGCCGCGGTCGCCGCGAAGACCACGACGGTGCGCACCACCACGAGCACCGCGAGCACCGAACCCGCGACGAGCCACAGGTTCAACCCCTCCGCGAGGGGGGTGGAGCGGATCACGGACGTCAGCTCGACGCCCAGGAAGGCGAAGAGCAGCCCCGAGACGATGAACTCCACGTAGCGCCACACCGCGCGGCCGAGCACGAAGCCGTCGGCGGTGGTGGCGCTGTGGGCCTTCGAGCGGAGGAACAGCCCCGAGAGGAGGACCGCGAGCACCCCGGAGGCACCGAGCTCGTCGGCCAGGAGGTAGAGCCCGAAGGGCACCGCGAGGGTGATGGTCGTCTCGACCGCGGCGTCGTGCAGGCGCGCCAGGGCCCAGCGGGCGACCACGCCGCCAGCCAGCCCGATCGCGATCCCCCCGACGACGGCCAGCGCCAGCCCGCCGGCGACCTGCGCTGCGGTGACGGTCCCCGTCACCGCAGCCATGACGGCCAGCTGGTAGACGACCAGGGCGGTGGCGTCGTTGAACTGGCCCTCGCCCTCGAGGATGGTGACCAGGCGCGGCGGCAGGTTCAGGCGGGAGGCCACCGCGCTCGCCGCGACCGGGTCCGGTGGGGCCACGATCGCGCCCAGCACGATGGCTGCGGGCCACGGCACACCCACCTGGTGGGCGACGAGGGCGACCGCCGCGGCGGAGGCGAGGGTCAGACCGACGGCGAACGTGAGGATGGGGCGCGCTGCCGAGCGCAGCTCGCGGACCGTCGTGGCCTGGGTGGCGGCGAAGAGCAGCGGAGGCAGGACCAGCGGGAGGATGAGGTCCGGCGGGAGGTCCGGTGCCGGGGTGAACGGCAGAACCCCCACGGCGATCCCATAGAGGGTGAGCAGGACCGGCTGCGGGACGCCGATGCGGTCCGCGAGCGGCGTGAGAGCCACCACGCCCAGCACGAGCAGTCCGAGGAGGAGGGCGGCGTCCACGCCGCACATCCTCCTCGCCGCCCCGGACGCGACGAAGGCCGCCGGGAGGACCCGGCGGCCTTCGTCGTGCGCGCCCTCGCGGGCGGCTCAGGTGACGCTCAGCGCCTGCGGCCCGCAGTGCCGGCGACGAGGCCGACGACGACGAGCGCGACGACCAGCTCGATGACGAACGTGAGGATGCTGCTGCCCCGCACCCCGATGAGGTTCGCGACGAAGCCGCCGATGAGGGCGGAGACGATCCCGAGCAGGATGGTGATGAGGACGCTGATGTTCTGGCGTCCGGGCAGGATCACCCGGGCGAGCACGCCGATGATCGCGCCGATGATGATCGCGCCGATGATTCCACCGAGGGTCATGTGTGTTTCTCCTTGGATCGAGTGTGGTCGGGCGCTGCGCCACGACAGAGCGGCATCCTGTACGCCGTAAGCCTGAAAGGCGAATCGAGACCCGACACGTCACTGTGAGCCGAGCGGTTCACACCCTCTGCAACCACTTGTGACCGTGGTGGCGCTGTGTGGCGCGGCTCAGGTGCTCAGGGAGCGCCCGCTCCGGACGTTCACGACCACCCCGAACACCGCGACGACGGCCTCCATCGTCACGGCCGTCCAGACAGGCTGAGGTCCGTCAGCGAGGAGCGAGAGGCCGAAGCCCACGAGGGCGCCGTAGAACGTGATGGCCAGGGCGCGTCGGACCGCGAGGTCCCGCGAGCGCCGGTGGGCCGTCGCGGTGATCCCGGTGACGACCACCGCGACGAAGACCGTGGCCGTGAGGCCGTAGAGCAGCAAGGGCGGATCGGGTCAGAGAGCACCGAAACCGACGCGGCGTGACTCCTCGGCGCCGATCTCCACGTAGCCGATCGTGGTGGCCGGCACGAGCACGGTGCGGCCCTTGTCGTCCTCCAGCCGCAGGACGGAACCGCTGTCCAGCGCGGCCGCGACGGCCTTCTCGACGGTGGCGGCTGACTGCGTGGACTCGAGGACGACCTCGCGCGTGGCGTTCTGGACGCCGATCCGGATCTCCATGGTGTGCTCCCTGCTTGACGCCGCGAGGTGCTCGAGGCGTGAGGACGACGGGTGGTGGCGCCGGCGACGGGCGACGGCTCTGGCACCAGTCACCCCCACGGAGGGCCACCCCCGCATTCGCCCGCGCGCCGTCGTTCACTGCTGTCATCATCGGGCCCTGTCCGTGACCCTCCGAGGCGAGCCCGCTGGCCGCCCCGCCCCTGACGGGAGCTTCGTGATCGCCGCGCTAGAGCAGAGCCGCGATGCCCGCGGCATCGCCGTCGCCGTGTCCTCGCTGCGCGGGGTGGCCTCCAGCCGCGTCGTGCGCCGCCGCGGAGAGAGCCAGGTACGGCTCCGCCTGGAGGACGGCGCGGACGCCGAGGCCGTCGCCGCGGCGGTCCGTGAGCGCCTGTCCGACCCGGAGCACGTCATCGACCTGACGATCGGCACCGACCGCGACCCCGAGCCTGGTCCCGACCTCCCCCCCGACCTCCCCCCCGACCTCCACCGCCACGGCTCCGCGGACGTCGGTGCCGGATCCACCCGTGACGAACCGGGCGCTCGCGGACGTTCCCTCCCGCTCGTCGTCGTGGAGCGGGTGAGCGGCCCGGGACCGGGGGGCAGCGCGAGCAGCGAGGCCGCGCCCCGCCTGGCTCTGGCCCGCACGCGGGTGGGCGTGCAGGGGTGGGCCGCCGTCGCCGAGGTGGCCCAGGCCGGCGGGGGGGTGGGCCACGTCGGCGCCCCCGCGGCCGCGGCCCCCGCCGGCGGGCGCCCCCAGGCCCACGCCCCGGC
>JBBSRD010000329.1:0-3091 GCA_038243415.1 Actinomycetales bacterium
ACGTCGGGGAGCTTCTTGCCGACGACCTTCAGGGCGTTGGTCAGCGCCGCGACGACGACGATCGCCGTGCCGTGCTGGTCGTCGTGGAAGACCGGGATGTCCAGGGCCTCGCGCAGGCGCTCCTCCACCTCGAAGCAGCGGGGGGCCGAGATGTCCTCGAGGTTGATGCCCGCGAAGCCCGGGGAGATGGCCTTGACGGTGGCGACGATCTCGTCGACGTCCTTCGTGTCCAGGCAGATCGGGAAGGCGTCGATGCCGCCGAAGCGCTTGAACAGGGCCGCCTTGCCCTCCATGACGGGCATCGCCGCGAGCGGGCCGATGTCCCCGAGGCCGAGCACCGCGGTGCCGTCGGTGACCACGGCGACGGTGTTGCGCTTCATCGTGAGGCTGCGCGCGTCCTCGGGGTTGTCGGCGATCGCCTGGCAGACGCGCGCCACGCCGGGGGTGTAGACGAGCGAGAGGTCGTCACGGTTGCGGATGGGGAGCTTCGGCTCGATGGTCAGCTTGCCGCCCAGGTGGACGAGGAACGTCCGGTCCGAGACGGGCCCGAGCTTGATGCCGGGGATCTTGCGCAGCGCGTCGAGCAGGGGACCCGTGTCGGTCGGGTCGGGGACGGCGCAGGTCACGTCGACGCGGACGCGGTCGTTGCCGGAGGAGGTGACGTCGAGCGCGGTGACGGTTCCCCTGCCCGCCTCGACGGCGGCGGTGAGCTCGCTCACGACCCGCGGCTGTGCGGGGAGCTCGAGACGGACGGTGACGGAGTTGGCCGACGACGGTGTGCTCATCGGGTCATCCTGGCGTACGACGGTATGCCGCGCAGCCACGGTGCACCACGCGGCGCCTCCCGGGCCGATCAGCGTGACAGCGCAGCGATGATCTCCGGCCCGCGACGCTCGAAGAGGCGCGAGCCGAGGCGCAGGCCGAGGAGCCACCCGCCCGCGCCGACGGCGGCCCCCGCGGCCAGCGCCCCGAAGGAGAGCAGCCCCGGCTCACCGGCCGGGGTGAGGACCAGCGCCGCGACCGCCAGCGCGATCGCCGGGGAGGCGACGCACAGCCCCACCACCGAGGACACCAGCTGCACGGTGACCGAGGCCACCACGCTGCCCGGCGGCGAGGCGAAGGGGCTCTCCCCCGGTTCCTGCACCGGGTAGGGCGTGGCGACCGACGCGATCGCGGAGACCCCCTGGCCGGCGCCGAGCAGCGCGAGCGAGACCCCGAGCGCCGCCGGGAGCAGCTCCCAGCGCCCGGCGAGCCCCGCGGAGACGACGGTGGCCACCACCACGAGCGGGGCCCCCCACACCAGGAGCGCGAGGGAGCGGCCGAGGCGGTCGCAGCGCCCGGGGAGCCCGGCGGCCACCGCCATCCACACCGCCGTGCCGTCGTAGGCGACGTCGTCGTGGCTCGCCCAACCGAGGAAGAAGGCGAGCACCGGCCCCAGGGAGAGGATCACGACCCCGCCGGGGACGGGGAAGCCCGTGGCGACCACGACGAGGACCAGCGGGACGCCCAGCAGCGAGACCAGGGCGGTGACGTAGCGGGAGTCGCGGCGCCAGTAACGCAGGCTCCTGGCCATCGCTGCGCCGGTGCGGGTGGTCTCCAGGCGGTCCAGCAGGGCTGGTCCGGTGGAGGCGGCGGGCCGGCGGCCACCACGCGGAGCGGAGCGCTCCCGCCCGGCGTCCTGCCCGTGGCGGCTGGTGTCGTCGGCCAGCTCCCGTGACGGGGCGGCGTTCAGCGCCCCGCCGGTGAGGCTGCGCGCCAGCAGGCGCGCCCACGCGACGAGCACGGCGAGCAGGAACGCGGCCGCCAGCAGCAGGCGGACGGTGCCGGCGAGCACCTCGCCGGCCGCGAGCGCGGCGGGCGCGCCCCACGCCCAGCCCAGCGGGGTCCACGCGAGCACCCCCGCGACCCTCGCGGCGTCGCCGGTGTCGATGCTCAGCGACAGCCCGGAGCGGCTCACGCCGTTGGCGGTCAGGGCGATCACCGGCCCGACGAGGGAGACGACGAGCAGCACCAGCAGAGTGAGCCGCTCGCGGCTGCACCGGCCGCCCATCGCCCCGGCGAACGCTGACGTGGTCAGCCGGGACAGGCTCACGGCCGTCGCCACCGCGACCGCCGCGGCGAGCGCGGCCACCACGGTGGTCCCGACCCCGCGCGACCACGTCACCACGGTCGCCGCGGCGACCACCGCGGTGGCCAGCCCGGGCACGCCCACCACGCCGGCCAGCGCCAGGCCGGGCACCAGGGCCGAGGCGGGCGCCGGGTAGGGCACGAGCCGCCCCGGGTCGAGGATGGCGTCGGTGCCGAAGGCGACGAGCGGCACCACCGCCCACGCGGCGATGGCCGCGGAACCCCCGATGACCACCACGGAGGCGGCCAGGGAGACGTCGGAGCCGCGCAGCACGACCAGGCCGCCGACGAGGCTGGCGGTGATCCCCAGGCCGTACAGTCCCGCGACCGCGAGGCCCACCACCTGCCAGGGGCTGCGGCGCAGGGTGTTGCGCAGCAGGCGGAGCTTCAGGGCCACGAGCACCGGCGCGAGGGCGGCCGCGGTCGGCGGACGGCGGGTCGCCGTGCCGGTCGCCGCGCCGGGCGTCATCGTGCGGCGCTCCGGGGGGACGCGAGCGCTCATCCTCCGCCCCGCAGCCACTCCAGGGCGGGGCGCGGCGCCTCGTCGCCGGACGGGGGGCCGTCCTGCGGGGCGCGGCGCGCTCCGCGCACCAGGTGGACGAAGGCCTGCTCGAGGGTGCCGCCGCCGCGCACCTCCTCCACGGTGCCCGCCGCGAGCACCCGGCCCCCGGCGACCACGGCCACCCGGTCGCAGACGCGCTCGACGAGGTCCATGACGTGCGAGGACACGACCACGGTGCCGCCGCCGTCGACGAAGGTCGCCAGGATCTCGCGGATGCCCGCCGCCGAGACGGGGTCCACGGCCTCGAACGGCTCGTCGAGCACCAGCACCCGGGGCGCGTGCACCAGCGCGCAGGCGAGCGCGACCTTCTTCGTCATGCCCGCGGAGTAGTCCACCACCAGCTTGCGCGCCGCCCCCGCGAGGTCCAGGACCTCCAGCAGCTCCTCCGCGCGCGCCAGCGCC
>JBBSRD010000330.1:0-3084 GCA_038243415.1 Actinomycetales bacterium
CACCCGGAGTACGCCACCGGCGAGTGCGACGACGTGCGCCAGCTCATCACCCACGACCGCGCCGGTGAGCGCATCCTCGAGGGTCTCGCGGCCGACGCCGAGGCCCGGCTGGCCGACGAGGGGGTCGAGGGGAGCATCTACCTGTTCAAGAACAACACCGACTCCGCCGGCAACTCCTACGGCTGCCACGAGAACTACTCCGTGCCGCGCCAGGGCGACTTCACCCGCCTGTCCGAGGCGCTGATCCCCTTCCTCGTCACCCGACAGCTCCTCGTCGGCGCGGGCAAGGTCCTCCAGACCTCGCGGGGAGCGGTGTTCTGCCTCTCCCAGCGCGCCGACCACATCTGGGAGGGTGTCTCCTCGGCGACGACCCGCTCGCGGCCCATCATCAACACCCGCGACGAACCCCACGCCGACGCCGAGCGCTTCCGCCGCCTGCACGTCATCGTCGGCGACTCCAACATGTCCGAGACCACCACGATGCTCAAGGTGGGCGCCGTCGACCTCATCCTGCGCATGCTCGAGGCCGGGCACTCCCTGGGCGACGTGACGCTGGAGAACCCCATCCGGGCGATCCGCGAGATCAGCCACGACACCACCGGTCGGCGCCTCGTGCGGCTCGCCGACGGGCGCGAGATGTCCTCCCTCGACCTGCAGGGGCACTACCTCGAACGCGTCAAGGCCTTCGCCGCGGCCGAAGGCCTCCTCGAGCCGCTGCCCGGCGCCGCCCCGGGGGAGCCCTCCACGGCGGCGCGCGTCCTGGAGCTGTGGGAGCGCGGCCTCGTGGCCATCGAGTCCGGCGACCTCACGCCCGTCGAGCGCGAGCTGGACTGGGTCATCAAGCGGCGCCTCATCGAGCGGTACAGCGTGCGGCACGACCTGTCGCTGGCCGACGCCCGCGTGGCACGCATGGATCTGGCGTACCACGACATCTCGCGGACCCGCGGGCTCTACAACCTGCTGGACGCCCGCGGCATGGTGGCCCGGGTGACGCGCGACATCGAGGTCCTCGAGGCCACCGCTGTCCCGCCGCAGACCACGAGGGCGAAGCTGCGCGGCGACTTCGTGCGCCGCGCCCAGGAGGCCCGTCGCGACTTCACGGTGGACTGGGTGCACCTGAAGCTCAACGACCAGTCGCAGCGCACGGTGCTCTGCAAGGACCCGTTCGCCGCCGTCGACGAGCGGGTCGAGCGGCTCATCGCGAGCATGTGAGCGATCGCTCTCAGGTCATACCCTGGTGACGCTCGCCGATCGTCGCCCCGGTGGGTGCGGTGCCGGCCTATTCTGGGCACGACGACGTCCCCCCGACCGACGAGGTGCTGTGCTCTTCCGCTCCGTCCGCCCAGCGCTGCTCGCCGCGGCCACCGCCGGTGCCCTGCTGCTCGCTGGTTGCTCCTCAGACCCGTCGGCGTCCGCGCCCTCGTCCGTGGAGGACGTGGTCGTCGAGACCTCGAGCGCGACGACGGCACCGGCCATCACGGTGCCGCGCGACTTCTCCGTCGACAAGACCTCGCACCGCGTCATCCGCAAGGGCCAGGGCGACGTGGTCACCGAGGGCCAGGTCATCGGCATGCAGTACGTGATGATCAACGGGCGCACCGGCGAGCAGGTCGCCGCCTCCGCGTGGGACCAGACCCCCACCTCGCTCGTGGTCGACGGCTCCATCCTCCCCGGGCTGAAGACGGGGCTCCTCGGGCGGACCGTCGGGTCCGAGGTGCTCATCGCCGTCGCCCCGGCCGAGGACCTCGCCAGCGCCCCCGCCCCCGCCACCGACAAGGTGGACCCGAGCGACTCGCTGCTGTTCTTCGTCAGCATCATCAGCGCCGTGCCGCCCCGTGCGGAGGGCTCTCCGGTGGAGCCGGAAGACGGTCTGCCGACGGTCACCCTCAACGAGAGCACCGGTGAGCCGACCATCACGATCCCGGACGGCATCGAGCGTCCGAGCACGCTGGTGGTCCAGCAGCTCATCAAGGGCAGCGGCCCCCCGGTGGAGCCCGGCCAGACGATCCGGGTGCAGTACACGGGGATCACGTGGTCCGACCCGGGTGAGCCTTTCGACACCTCGTGGAAGCGGGGCGGGGACGGACCGGGGTCGCCGGTTCCTTTCGTCATCGGTGCGGGCCAGGTGATCAAGGGCTGGGACGCAGCGCTGATCGGGCAGCCCGTCGGCAGCCAGGTGCTCATCATCGTCCCCCCCGACCAGGGCTACGGTGAGGAAGGCAACGTCGAGGCCGGCATCGCACCTGACGACACGCTCGTCTTCGTCGTCGACATCCTCGCCGCCTCCTGAGCCGCCGCACCACCGTTCGATCCCCGCGCACGGACACCGCACCCACACCGCACGGACACAGCACCCACACCGCACCCGAGGAGAACCCGTGGCAGCACCCACCCGCCCCGACGTCGAGCCCCACCTGGGCGAGGCCCCGACCGAGCTGGAGATCACCGACCTCACCGTCGGCGACGGCACCGAGGCCGTGGCCGGGTCCACGGTCAGCGCCCACTACGTCGGCGTCGCCCGCTCCACCGGTGAGGAGTTCGACGCCTCCTGGAACCGCGGAGCCCCCCTCGACTTCCCTGTGGGTGCAGGACGCGTCATCGCCGGCTGGGACCAGGGCTTGCTGGGCATGCGCGTCGGTGGCCGTCGCCGCCTCGTGATCCCCCCGGACATGGCCTACGGCTCCCGCGGAGCGCCCGGCGCCATCGGTCCCGGCGAGGCGCTCAGCTTCGTCGTGGACCTCGTCGCCCTCCGCTGAGCAGACCCGAGAGTGGCTGGGGGCGTCGGAGGCGACGGCGCGGGTAGCGTGCCGGCCGTGCCCCCGCCGTCGCGCCGCCGCCAGCGCCCCCCGGCGCGAGGCCCGAAGGCCGCTCCGCCGGCCCGCCCGGAGCCGGCGGCGACCCCCCGGAGCGCGCCCGCCACGGCGACCCGCCGCACCGAGCGTCTCCTCAACCTCCTCATCGCCCTGCTCTCCACGCGCAGCCGCCTGACCAAGGAGCAGCTGCGCTCCGCGGTGCCCCAGTACTCCGAGTGCGCCACCGACGAAGCCTTCGACAGGATGTTCGAGCGCGACAAGGAAGAGCTCC
>JBBSRD010000331.1:0-3014 GCA_038243415.1 Actinomycetales bacterium
CACCTCCGGACCACCACGGTGACCACCTCCGGGCACCACCCTGAGACGGCTGCACGGGGGCGTCCGGGGGACGGAGCCGAACCTGTGCACGGAGCCCGTCCGGCAGCCTTGCCTGTGGACGGCGCGACGGTCCTACCGGTCGGGGACCTCGAGGTCGGACGGGGAGAGCTCCTCGACGTTGACGTCCTTGAACGTCACGACGCGCACGGACTTCACGAACCGGGCAGAGCGGTAGACGTCCCACACCCAGGCGTCGGTCAGCGTCAGCTCGAACCAGACCTCGCCGTCAGAGGACCGGGGCCGCAGGTCGACACTGTTGGCGAGGTAGAAACGCCGCTCGGTCTCGACCACGTAGGAGAACAGCGACACGACGTCGCGGTACTCGCGGTAGAGAGCCAGCTCCGCCTCTGTCTCGTAGTCCTCCAGGTCCTCAGCGCTCATCGCGGACCATCATGCACCGCCGCGCGCGCCGCCGCCGCAGGACGTCGCGACACCGGCCGGCCGGCCGCGAGGAGGGGCAGGGTCCACGTGAGGCGGTGCTCGGCGCAGGGCCCGTGGTCGGCGAGGCCCGCCAGGTGGGCCGGGGCCCCGTACCCGGCGTTGGAGCCCCACCCGTACTGCGGGCGGGAGGAGCCCCGCTCGGCCATCAGGGCGTCGCGCTCGGTCTTGGCCAGCACGCTCGCGGCGGCGACCGCCGAGCAGGTGGTGTCGGCCCGCACCCTGGTCACGACGGCCGGTCGGGGGCCGATCGACCCGGGGGGCCTGAGCTCGCTGGGCGCCGGGTGGGCGCGCTCGAGATAGTCGTGGGAGCCGTCGAGGACCACCGCGTCGGCGAAGGCCCCGGCGGCGGCCAGGGCCCGCTCACCGGCCAGGCGCAGGGCGCGGGTGATGCCGAGGGCGTCGATCTCGTCGGCCTCGGCGTGGCCGACGCCCCAGGAGTGCGCCCACGCCCGCAGCGAGGGGGCCAGCGCGACGCGGGCGGCGGGGCGCAGCAGCTTGGAGTCCCGCAGGCCGTGCGGCGCCGTCACGGTGGCCGGGGTCACCAGCACGGCGCCGACGCTCACGGGCCCGGCGAGCGCTCCGCGGCCGACCTCGTCGATGCCCGCGACCACGTGGTGGCCGGAGCGCAGCAGCGAGCGCTCGAGGCGGAGCGACGGCGGGGCGGAGGGAGCCTTCAGGAGCCGGCGCCCACGGGCGACGGCCGTGGCGGCCCCGAGGCGCCGTAGCCGGAGGCACCGGACGGCACGTCAGCGAAGACGTCGTGGTGGCTGGAGAGGAACGACCACCGGGTCAGGGGCCACACGGTGACGTCGGCCTTGCCGATCGCCGCGGAGATCGGCACCGACCCACCGCCGGGGCCGCCCTGGTTCCACCGCGAGTCCCGCGAGGCGGCGCGGTGGTCGCCCATGACCCACATCGATCCCGGGGGGACGGTGATGTCGAAGGTGCCGTCCTGGGGCGCGGGCGGCTCGGACGGGGCGTTCCCCGGGTAGAGGTACGGCGTCTCGTCGATGCTCACGCCGTTGATCGTCAGGCGCCCCTGCGCGTCGCAGCACTCCACCTCGTCGCCGGGGAGACCGATGACGCGCTTGATGAGGTGGCCCCCGGCGTCGCGCGGCAGGATCCCGACGAACTGGAGGACGCTGACCGCGACGCCCTGCACGGCGCCGCGCTGCGGCGGGACGTCCGGCGGGAGCCACCCGCCAGGGTCGGTGAACACGACGACGTCTCCGCGCTCGAGGTCGAACGGGCCGGGGGTGAGGAGGCTGACCACCACCCGGTCACCGGGCTCGAGCGTGGTCTCCATCGACTCGGACGGGATGTAGAAGGCCTGCGCGAGGAAGGTCTTCACGAGGAAGGACAGGACCAGGGCGGCCACGATGACGATGGCGGCCTCGCGGATCGCTGCCCAGGGACCCGAGCGCCGGGGCTCCTGGCTGGGCGAGGCCCCGGCGGGCTCGGCATGGGACAACGACGTTCCTCATCTCCCGTTCCGCGGCGCCGTGGGGACCGCGGGTGGTGGACCGTGCTGCTCCCCGGAGGGAGCACCGGCGGTCAGCTGGGGCGCTGGCCCCGCTTCTCCTTGATCTTGGCAGCCTTGCCGCGCAGGTCGCGGAGGTAGTAGAGCTTGGCGCGGCGGACGGCGCCGCGGGTGACGACCTCGATGTGGTCGATCGCCGGGGAGTGCACCGGGAAGGTGCGCTCGACGCCGACTCCGAAGCTGACCTTGCGGGCGGTGAAGGTCTCGCGCACGCCACCGCCGGAGCGGCGGATCACGGCGCCCTGGAAGACCTGGACGCGGGCACGGGTGCCCTCGACGACCTTCACGTGCACCTTGACCGTGTCGCCGGCGTCGAACGCGGGGACGTCGGTGCGCAGGGACGCTGCGTCGATCTCGTCGAACTTCTGCATGGCTGATCCGCTCCGTGGCGCGCCTCGGGTCGCACGCACTGCTCATCGGGCGCTCTCGCGCCCATCGGTGGGTTCTGTCGGGAGGTGGTGGTGTGGAGCAGTGACGCTCTGGCCGCGAGCTCCGCTCTCCCCCCCGAGGCAGGGGCGGTGCCGGCCAGGCAGCGCTTCAGTGTGCCACAGCGGAGGGCTTCCACCCTGCGGCGTCGAGAACGGCGCGGTCCTTCGCGTCCAGCGCCCCGGGGGGCAGCGCGTCGAGGAGGTCCGGGCGGCGGGCCGCGGTGCGCTCCAGCGAACGGTCACGGCGCCAGCGGGCGATGCGGGCGTGGTCCCCGGACATCAGCGTGGGGGGCACCTCGCGGCCCCTCCACAGCGCCGGGCGCGTGTACGTGGGGTGCTCGAGCAGCCCGTCGCTGTGGGACTCCTCCACCACGGACGCCGGGTTGCCCAGGACGCCGGGGAGCAGGCGCACCACCGCCTCGACGATCGCGAGCACCGCCACCTCGCCGCCGCAGAGCACGTAGTCCCCGAGGCTCACCGGGGTGACGGCGGCGAACGCTTCGCTCTGCGCGGCCTCGTCGAGCACCCGCTCGTCGATGCCCTCG
>JBBSRD010000332.1:0-2844 GCA_038243415.1 Actinomycetales bacterium
CCGAGGGGATCGAGCGCTCCGGCCTCGTCCTCGCCACCCTCACCCGGCTCAAGCAGGTCTGCAACCACCCCGCCCAGCTGCTCGCCGACGGATCGCCGATGCTGCGCCGCGGCCAGCACCGCTCCGGCAAGCTCGCTCTCGTCGACGACGTGCTGGACACCGCGATCGCCGACGGCGAGCGGGCGCTGTGCTTCACGCAGTACCGCGAGCTGGGCGACATGCTCCGCCCGCACCTCGCCGACCGCTTCGGCGCGCCGGTCGAGTTCCTCCACGGCGGGGTCCCGCGGCTGCGCCGCGACGAGATGGTCGAGCGGTTCTCCAGCGCCGACGGACCTCCCGTCCTCGTCGTCTCCCTCAAGGCCGGCGGCACCGGGCTGAACCTCACCGCCGCGAACCACGTCATCCACGTCGACCGGTGGTGGAACCCCGCCGTCGAGGCCCAGGCCACCGACCGGGCCTTCCGCATCGGCCAGAAGCGCACCGTCCAGGTCCGCACGCTGGTCTGCGCGGGCACCGTCGAGGAGCGCGTGGACGAGATGATGAAGGCCAAGCGCGAGCTCGCCGCCGCCGTCGTGCCCACCGGTGAGAAGTGGTTGACGTCCATGCCCACCGAGGAGCTCGCCGAGGTCCTCGCGCTGGGCGCCGACGCAGTGGGGGAGTGAGGCTGCTGTGAGCGCTCGCGGCGGTGACGACTGGTGGGACGGGCCCTTCCCGCCCGGCACGCGCCGCGAGGCCGACGGCATCCGCGCACGCTCCCGGCGCGGGCCCTTCGCGACCACCTGGTGGGGGCGCCGCTTCGTCGACGCCATGGAGACCGTCGGCGGCGAGGGCCGCGTCTCCCGGGGCCGCACCTACGCGCGCGCCGGGCAGGTGCTGAGCCTCGACGTCGGCGCCGGCGCCACCCATGCGCCCGTGCCGGGATCGCGCGCCGACCCCTACGACGTCACCCTCGGCTTCGAGACCTGGGACGAGACCTCCCGCGGCGAGGTGGCCGCCGCGCTCGCCCAGGACCCCGCGGCGCTCGCGGCGGTGCTCGCCGGGACGATGCCGGAGGGGTTCGAGGGCCTGTGCGCCCGCGCCGGTCTCGACCTCTTCCCCGCCTCCGGGTCCGACGCGCGGTTCGCCTGCACGTGCCCGGACATCGGTGACCCGTGCAAGCACGCGGCCGCGGTGGTCTACCTCCTGGCGGAGTGGCTCGACGACCATCCCTTCGGCGTGCTCACCCTGCGCGGGGTGGACCGCGACGTCCTGCTCGCCGACGTCAGCGCCCGGCGCCGCGACGCGGAGCTCGCCGCGCGCAGCGGTGACGAGGGACAGGGCGCCGACGCGGAACCGCGTGCCAGCGAGGCTGGTGGCGCCACCCTGGAGGGCTGGACCGGCTCGCGCGCGGCGTTCTCCTCCCCGGGAGCTCCTCTTCCCGCGCTGGACCCCGGCGGCTCCGCGCCGGCGCTGACCGTGCTGGACGGGACGGCGCTCGGTGAGGACGCGGCGACGGTGATCAGCGCCCTGGCCCCGGCCTACGAGGCGATGCGGGCGGCGGGCCCCCGGCTGCCGCGCACCGCCCGCGGCTGGTAGGTCGCCCGACGCCTGTCGATGCCGCCCGACACCCGTCGGCGATCGGCAGGGTGAGAAGCGTCAAGGTCTGGGGACAGCGCGTCGATGCTCCACCCGTGGCTCCACCAGCACCGTCCTCGACGCCCCGCACTGCCGACGCACCGGTGCGCGGGCAGCGCCGGCGCGTCCGGCTGACACGCATGGTCTTCACCGACCTCGCGATCTCCATGGTGGTGCTCGGCGTGCTCGTGGGCTTGGCGTTCCCGCCCTTCGCCCGGGTCCTCGGCGTGCCGCGCCAGTACGTGAGCACCCCTTCCTTCACCCTCGCCTGCGTCGGGGCGGGCGTGCTCATGGGCATCACCAGCTGGGTCTTCGCCCGCACCGTCATCGGTCGGCGGCTGCGCCTGCTCGCCGCCCAGCTGACCGTCGTCGCTGCTGCCGTCGACGACAGCGGACGAACCGGTCATCTGCCCGTGGGCGCCACGGAGCGCATCGTCGTCGACTCCGACGACGATCTCGGCGCGTGCGCCGGGGCCTTCAACGCCCTGCTCGACGCCCTCGAGCACGGTGAGCACTTCCGCGCCCTGGTGCGCAACGCCTCCGACGTCATCACCGTGGTGGACGTCGGAGGCGACGTCACTTACGTCAGCCCGTCGGCGGCCTGGATCCTCGGCTACCCGCCCCAGTCGCTCATCGGGACCGCCGTGCTCGACCTGGTGCACCCCGAGGACGCCGCGGCCGCGCAGGGACACCTCTCCGCTCTCTTCACCGGCACCGGTGCCCCGGTGGTCGCTCGCCTGCGCCACCGCGACGGCACGTACCGCTGGTGCGAGACGGTCTCGACCGACCTACGCTCCGACCCCGCGGTCACCGGCGTGGTGCTCAGCACCCGCGACGTCTCCGAGCGGCGCCGCCTGGAGGTCGACCTGCGCGAGGCAGCGTTCCACGACCACCTCACCGGCCTGCCCAACCGGGCCCTGTTCATGGAGGCGCTCACCGCGGCGGAGAGCGCGCGGGAGGCGACCGGGACGCCGCTGGCGGTGGTCTTCCTCGACCTCGACGACCTCAAGCCCGTCAACGACACCCTCGGTCACGAGGCCGGGGACGCCCTGCTGCGCACGGTCGCCACGCGCCTCGCCGGCGCGGTGCGCCCCGGCGACGTGGTGGCACGCCTCGCGGGCGACGAGTTCGCCGTCCTGCTGGTGGGCGAGGACTCGGGAGCCAGCGCCGACGCGGTCGCCGCGCGCGTCCTGGCCTCCGCCAGCGAGCCGGTGCGGGCCGGCGAGCGCG
>JBBSRD010000333.1:0-2827 GCA_038243415.1 Actinomycetales bacterium
GCGACCCGTCGCCGCGGGCTGCGCACCCTCGACCGGTTCGTCGGGCGCCTCGCGGCGGGCGGCGCGCTGCCGGACGGCTTCATCCTCACCCTGCCCAAGGTCACCGCCCTGGGCCAGGTGGAGGCGATGGTCACGGCCTGCGAGCACGTGGAGAAGGCCTACGAGCTGCCGGCCGGCCGTCTCGGGTTCGAGATCCAGGTCGAGACCCCGCAGTCCATCGTCGCGCCCGACGGTCGCAGCGCGGTCACGCCGATGATCGCCGCCGCGGCCGGGCGCTGCACCTCGCTGCACTACGGGACCTACGACTACTCGGCCTCGCTCGGCATCGCCGCGGGGGAGCAGAGCATGGAGCACCCCGCGGCGGACCACGCCAAGGCGATCATGCAGGTGTCCGCGGCCGGCACGGGGGTGAGGCTCTCCGACGGTTCGACGAACGTCATCCCCGTGGGGGAGCAGTCCGCCGTCGACGCTGCCTGGGGTCTGCACGCACGCCTGGTGCGCCGGTCGCTCGCCCGCGGCTTCTACCAGGGGTGGGACCTCCATCCCGCCCAGCTCCCCACCCGCTACCTGGCGACGTTCGCGTTCTACCGCGACGGGCTGGGCAGCGCGCTGGAGCGGCTGCGGGCCTACGTGGCCCAGGACACCTCCGGGTTCCTCGACGAGCCCGCCACCGCGCGGGCCCTCGCCTGGTTCGTCGCGCGCGGCCTCCAGTGCGGGGCCGTCACCGAGGACGAGGTGCGCTCCGGGGCGGGCCTCGACGGGCGCCAGCTGATCGTGCTGGCCCACCCGCGGCTGGCTCCGGAGGCCGCATGAGCCCTTCCCCGCGGACCTTGACGTCCGAGGGGCTGCACCACTAGTCTTTCCAACCAGCAGACTTTATTTTCCACAGAGCGGAGTCCTGATGAGTCACTCGCTTCCCTACGCGGTCAACTGCTCGCTGCTGTTCACCGAGGTGCCCCTGCTGCAGCGTGCTGCTGCCGCCAAGGCCGCCGGGTTCGACGCCGTCGAGTTCTGGTGGCCGTTCGCCGAGGCCGTGCCCTCCGACACCGTGGTCGACGCGTTCGTCGCCTCCGTCCGCGACAACGGCGTCCAGCTCATCGGCCTGAACTTCTTCGCCGGCGACATGCCCGGCGGCGACCGCGGACTGGTGTCCTGGCCGGAGCGCTCCTCGGAGTTCCGCGACAACGTCGACGTCACCGTCGGCATCGGTGAGCGCCTGGGCTGCAAGGCCTTCAACGCCCTCTACGGCAACCGGGTCGACGGCGTGAGCGAGCAGGAGCAGGACGACCTCGGCGCCGAGAACCTGGCGCTGGCCGCGACGGCGGCGAAGCGCATCGGCGGAGAGGTCCTCCTGGAGTCGGTCAGCGGGGCCGAGCGCTACCCCGTCAAGACCGCAGCCGACGCCATCGCGATCATCGAGCGCGTCCAGAAGGACTCCGACGTCCACAACCTCGGGTTCCTCTGCGACCTCTTCCACCTCGCGGTGAACGGTGACGACCTGAGGTCGGTCATCGACACCCACATCGGCCGCATCTCCCACGTCCAGATCGCCGACGCCCCCGGGCGCGGCGAGCCGGGCAGCGGCGAGCTGCCCCTGGACGACCTCCTCGGCCGCCTCCAGACCGTCGGGTACGACGGCTGGGTCGCGCTGGAGTACAAGCCCACCACGAACACCACCGAGAGCCTGCAGTGGCTCCCGGCCGACCGCCGAGGCACCTCGAGCGGCCCCACGTCAGGAACGGAGCGTCTCGCATGAGCGACAAGAAGAAGGTCGCCTTCATCGGCCTGGGCATCATGGGTGCGCCGATGGCCGCCAACCTCGTCACGGCAGGGTTCGACGTCGTCGGCTACAACCGCAGCCAGCCCGCCATCGACGCCCTCGTGAGCGCCGGCGGCCGCGGGGCGGCCTCGATCGCCGAGGCCGTCGCTGACGTCGACGTCGTCGCCACGATGGTCCCGGACTCCCCGGACGTCGAGGAGGTGCTCACCGGTGAGGGCGGCGTCTTCTCCTCCGCCAAGGCCGGCACGCTGGTCATCGACTTCTCCTCCATCCGCCCCGACGTCTCGGCCCGCCTGGGCAAGGTCGGCGCGGACGCCGGCTTCAAGATCCTCGACGCACCCGTCTCCGGCGGCGAGGCCGGCGCCAAGGAGGCCGTGCTCTCGATCATGGTCGGCGGCGCCCCCGAGGACTTCGCCGCTGGGCAGGAGGTCTTCGACGCGGTCGGCAAGACCATCGTCCACGTCGGCCCCGCCGGCTCGGGCCAGACCGTCAAGGCCGCGAACCAGCTGATCGTGGCGGGCAACATCCAGCTCGTCGCCGAGGCGCTCGTCTTCCTCGAGGCCTACGGCGTCGACACCGAGGCCGCCCTGACGGTCCTGGGTGGCGGCCTCGCCGGCTCCACCGTCATGGCCCGCAAGGGCGACGGCATGCGGGCCCGGGAGTTCACCCCCGGCTTCCGCCTCGAGCTCCACAACAAGGACATGGGCATCGTCACCTCCGCGGCCCGCGAGGCCGGCGTGGTCATCCCCGTCGGCGCGCTCGTCGCGCAGCTCGTGGCCTCCACCGTCGCCACCGGCGACGGCAAGCTCGACCACTCGGCGCTGCTCAAGCTCGTCGAGCCGATGTCGGGTGCCGCGAAGTCCTGAGCACCACCGCTGAGGTGCCGCCGCGAGCACCGCGGCGGCGCCTCGCCCCGCACCTCATGATCTGAGAGACCGTCCTGGAAGGACCGCCATGCCCCGCATGACCGCAGCCCGCGCCGCCGTCGAGATCCTCAAGATCGAGGGCGCCACCCAGCTCTTCGGCGTCCCCGGTGCCGCCATCAAC
>JBBSRD010000334.1:0-2818 GCA_038243415.1 Actinomycetales bacterium
CAGAAGGGCGTGGCCTCGATGAGCGTGCTGAAGACGGTCCTCACCGTCTCCGCGCTCGGCGTCACGTACTACTCGCGCACCCAGGGCAAGATCCTCTCCGACCACGGAGCGGTGCCGCTGGCCTCGGGCACCGACCCGGCGAAGGGCGCCCCCCAGGAGGTCGCCGACGCGCAGGCCAAGCTCAAGCCGCTGCAGTGGATCATCCCGGCCCTGACCGGCGGCGTCGTGGCCGTCACGTCCTTCGCCGGCGAGCAGCAGCGCCCCAGCGAGGTCAAGGACGGCGTGCTGGGCCGCTTCTCCCGCTGAGCACCACCCGCTGGACGAACGAGGGGCCGTACCGCGAGAGCGGTGCGGCCCCTCGCTCGTCCCTGCTCGCCCCGTCCCGGTCGATGTCTGCGCTCGGAGGGCAGGTCGGCGCCCCGCGTGTGAGGCTTACGCCGCAAACCTGGAGGCCCGACCACGGACGGCGAGGCCACGGACGAGGAGGAGCGCGTGCAGCGCAGCGAGATGCAGCGCGTGGTCGTGGTGGTTCCCTCCCACGACGAGGTCGAGCTGCTCGGGGAGTGCCTGGAGGCGCTGCGCACCGCAGCGCGCGCCGTCACCCTCCCCGTGCAGGTGGTCGTGGTGCTGGACGCCTGCACCGACGGCAGCGAGAAGCTCCTCGGCCCCTCGGAGAGCGCGGTGGTGCTCGAGGCGCGCAACGTCGGCGCGGCGCGGGCCGCCGGCTTCACCGCCGCTGGCATCACCGCCTCGACGTGGTGCGCGACCACCGACGCCGACTCCCGGGTGCACCCGGGGTGGCTCGTCGCCCAGCTCGAGTGGGCGGCCCGCGGCGCCGACGTCGTGGTCGGCACGGTCGCGGCCCGGTGGGAGTCCCCGGCGAGCCGCGTCGAGGCGCTCTTCACCCGCGAGTACGCCGCTCAGGTCGGCCCTGACGGTCACCGCCACGTCCACGGCGCCAACCTGGGGCTGCGCGGCGACGCGTACCTGGGCCTCGGCGGTGTCGCCCCGCTCCCCGCCCACGAGGACGTCGACCTCGTGGAGCGCGCCGAGGCCGCCGGGCTCACCCTGGCGTGGGCGCGGGACGCCACCGTCGACACCTCCACCCGCACGACGGGGCGCACCCCCGAGGGTTTCGCCCACCACCTGGCCTCCCTGGCGGCCCGCGTCGACGCGGAGCCCGGCGACCTCGCCCTGGGGGCGGCGTGAAGGGCGCACCCTGGGTGCCTGCGGCGGCCGACGAGCTCGCGCGGCTCTCCCGAGAGGGCCTGCACCTCCCGCTGCCCGGCGCCGGGGCGACGTGGGCCCGGTGGGAGGCGCTGGCCGCGCTCGCACGCCGCGACGTGGTCCTGGGGCGCCTGGCCGAGGCCCACACCGACGCGGCGGCGATCCTCGCCGAGCTGCACGGGCCGCCCCCCGCCGCAGGACAGGTGTGGGGCGTCTGGGCGTCGGAGCCGCCCGACCCGGTGCTCCGTGCCACCCGTGCCACCCGTGCCACCCGTGGGAGCGACACCGACAGCGGGGGCGACAGCGACGGATGGGTCCTCGACGGCACCAAGTCCTGGTGCTCGGGGGCGAGCACCTCCACCCACGCCCTGGTGACCGCACGCCACGGCGAGCAGCGCCCGCTCTTCGCCGTGGACCTCGCCCATGACGGTGTCCGTCCCGTCCCCGGGACGTGGCGCGCGGTCGGCATGGCCGCGAGCGACTCCGGCGAGGTGGCCTTCGAGCGCGTCCCGGCAGTCATGGTCGGCCCGCCCGACGGCTACCTCCAGCGTCCCGGCTTCTGGCACGGCGCCGTCGGGGTGGCGGCAGCCTGGTACGGCGGGGCCTGCGGCGTGGCCGACGCCCTGGCGCGGCGCGTCGACCGCGGCGGCGCCGACGAGCACGTCCGCGCCCACCTCGGCGCGGTGGTGGCCACCCTCGCAGCCGCCCGGTCCAGCCTGCGGACCGCCGCCGCCGACATCGACGCGGATCCTCGCGCCGACGCCATGGCCACCGCGCTGGCGGTGCGCGTGGTCGTCGAGGCAGCAGCGGCCACCGTCCTGGAGCGCACCGGCCGCGCGCTGGGCGCCGGCCCGCTCTGCGGCGACGCCGAGCACGCCGCCCGGGTCGCGGACCTCACCGTCTACCTCCGGCAGTCCCACGCCGAGCGGGACCTCGTGGCCCTGGCCGACCACGGCGGCGCCCGGTGGTGATCGAGCGGTGACGGGTGGTCCCGCCGTGGTCGAGCCCCTCATCCACGGCCTGGGAACCCCGGCCGCGACCTGGGAGGCGTGGCAGCGGGCCTTTCCCCCGCTGGACCTCTCCGGCTGCGCGCGCCTGGTCGTCGTCGCCCCCCACCCCGACGACGAGGTGCTGGGCGTCGGGGGCCTCATGGCCACCGCATCGCGCGCCGGCGTGCCCGTCGACGTCGGCGCCGTGACCGACGGGGGCGGCAGCCACCCGGGCTCGCCCACCCTGAGCCCCGCCGACCTGCTGCGGCTGCGCCCCGCCGAGAGCGTCGCCGCGCTGGCCCGGCTCGGCGTCCACCGCGCCCCGCTGCGCCTCGGGGTGCCCGACGGCGCCGTCGCCGCGCACGAGGACGCCGTGAGCGCTGCCGTCGCCAACGTGGTCCGCGGCCTCGAGGCGCCCGGCACCGGGTCGCCGGCCCACGAGGCGACGCGAGGCACCTGGGTGGTCACCACGTGGCGCGGCGACGGGCACCCCGACCACGAGGCCACCGGCCGGGCGTGCGCCCGCGCCTGCGCGGCCACCGGTGCCCGCCTGCTGGAGCACCCGGTGTGGACGTGGCACTGGGCCCGGCCCGACGATGCAC
>JBBSRD010000335.1:0-2813 GCA_038243415.1 Actinomycetales bacterium
GTGCGCCCGACGCGCCGAGGGGGTGGCCGAGGGCGATGGCGCCGCCGTGGGGGTTGACGTGCTCGCCGTCGTCGGGCAGGCCGAGGCGTCGCAGCACGGCCAGGGACTGGGCGGCGAAGGCCTCGTTGAGCTCGACCACGTCGAGGTCGCCGACACCCAGGCCGTGGCGGTCCAGCAGCTTCTGCGTCGCCGGCACCGGGCCGAGACCCATGAGCGACGGCTCGACGCCGGCGGTCGCAGCGCCGGTGACCCGCACGATCGGTGTCAGGCCGTAGCGCTCCACCGCCTCGGCGGAGGCGATGAGCAGCGCCGCGGCGCCGTCGTTGATGCCGGCGCTGTTGCCCGCGGTGACCGATCCGCCCTCCCGGAACGCCGGCCTGAGGGCGGACAGCGCCTCGAGGCTCGTGGCCCGCGGGTGCTCGTCGGCGTCGACCACGGTGTCGCCCCCCCGCCCGGGCACCGTGACGGCGGTGATCTCCTCGGCGAGGACGCCCCTGGAGGCCGCCGTCCGCTCCTGGGAGCGCAGGGCGAACGCGTCCTGGTCCTCGCGGGAGACCGCGTCCAGGTGGCTGACGTTCTCGGCGGTCTCGCCCATGGAGTCGATGCCCCACGCGGCCTGCATCGCGGGGTTGACGAAGCGCCAGCCCAGCGTGGTGTCGTGGACCTCGGGCGTGCGAGCGAAGGCGCGGGTCGGCTTCGGCATGACGAAGGGCGCCCGGCTCATCGACTCCACGCCGCCGGCCACCATCACCTCGGCCTCGCCGCAGGCCACCTGGCGCGCCGCGATGGCCACCGCGTCGGCCCCCGAGCCGCACAGCCGGTTGACCGTGGTGCCGGGCACGGTGTGCGGCATCCCGGCCAGCAGCACGGCCATCCGGGCCACGTCGCGGTTGTCCTCGCCGGCCTGGTTGGCGCAGCCGAGCACGACGTCCTCGACCGCGGCGGCGTCCAGGCCGGGGGAGCGGGCCACCAGGGTGCGCAGGACGTGGGCCGCCAGGTCGTCCGGGCGCACGGCGGACAGAGCGCCGCCGTAGCGGCCGATCGGGGTGCGCACCCCGTCGACGAGGTAGGCGGGGCGCAGGGCGGTCATGAGGGCTCCTCGCTGGTGACGCGCGGGCTGGTGGGGGGCGGGCTGGTGGGGGGCTGGCTGGTCGGGGGCTGGCTGGTCGGGGGCTGGGGCGCGATGCTGCGGCTGCGCCCGCGGAACTCGGCGACCGTGACGCCGTCGCGGCTCACGGTCACGTCGTAGACGCCGGAGCGTCCGCGCACCACGCGCTCGGTCGCGAGCGCCACGAGCTCGTCGCCGGCGGTGGTGGGCTCGAGGAAGTCGACGTCGCACGAGGCGGCCACCGCGACCGAGCGCGTGTTGCAGGCGAAGGCGAAGGCGGTGTCGGCGAGGAGGAAGACGTACCCGCCGTGGGTGGTGTCGTGGCCGTTGAGCATCGCGGGCGTGACGGTGAGCCGCGCCGTCGCGGTGCCGGGGGCGACGGCCTCGACGGTCATGCCGAGGGCGGGGACCACCGCGTCACCGGCGCGCAGGCGGGCCTCGCCGCGGCGGGCGAGATCGTGCGGGTCGTCGCTCGTCACGGCAGCGACGTGCTCCATCGGGCCTCCTCGTCCGGGTGTCCGGTCGCCCTCGACCGAACGTTCAGTCCACCGCGGCGCGACCCCGGCTGTCAAGCAGGTCGCTGAGAGCGTGAACCGTATCGGCAGGCGGCGGGGAGGTGGCAGCGGCGCCACCGAGCCCGCGCGGCCACGCACGGTCGACTGGCACTCGCCTCCTGTCGCCACGCTGGCGTGGGTCGTGGGTCCGGAAGTCAGTGATCAGCGATCCGGCACAGGGTCCGCGTCACGAAGGGGAGCAGCTCGCGCAGCTGACGCCCTGGCGGGCTGGTCCGTTCGGTGATGCGCTGGACGAGTCCTTCGTGGACCGAGCAGACGACCCGCGGGTTGTTCCTGGCGGCCTCGCGGAACGGGCAGCCGTGCAGGTCGATGCCGTCGTCGTCGGGGACGGGCTCGAAGCCGAGGCCTGCGAGGACGTCGACGAGCACGTCCCGGCCGCTGGCCGTCTCGGGGCGCTCGGGTGCGAGGGTGTCTGCCCAGCGCCGGCCCGCCTCGATCGAGCGGGCTCGCCCGTGGTCGCCCTCACGATCGGCGAGCGCTGCGGCGAGGGTCTCGATGAGCTGGGTCTGTGCGCGCTCGTCCCGGCTCTCGTGCCCGGTCGCGGAGTAGAGCAGGCGCGGGCGTCCGCGGCGCCCCTCGGCGGACGGTGCCACGCGCACGAGCCCAGCCTCGGCGAGGCGCTCGAGGTGGGAGCGCACGGTGGTGACGTGCAGTCCCAGGTCGCTCGAGAGGGCGTGGGCGTCGCGGGGTGAGCCCGCAGAGTCTAACGCGGCGAGGATCGACCGCCTCGTCGGGGAGGCGAGGGCTGCGTGGCGGGCGTCCGCGGGAGGGGTCTCGCCCCCGGGCTCGGTCATCATGGATGGTCCTGGCCGGCGTCCGAGACGTCCGCGAGATGCCCCGCAGTGGACACGATGATGCCCCCGGCCTCGATCGCCACCGGGTAGACGCGCAGCGCCCTGGTCGCGGGCAACGAGAGCGCATCCCCGCTCCTGAGGTCGAACGCTGCGCCGTGGGCACCGCACTCGATCTCGTCGCCCTCGACGAACCCCTCCGACAGCGAGACCTGCGCGTGGGTGCACGTGTCGTCGAGGGCGTGCACGACACCGTCGCTGCCGCGGACGACCACGATCGGGACCCCGCCGATCACGACCTGCAGCGGGGTGTTCGGCGCGAGGTCCGCGTCGGCGCAC
>JBBSRD010000336.1:0-2800 GCA_038243415.1 Actinomycetales bacterium
CCCACCTCGACGGGCACGGGCTCACCGGTGAGCAGGGAGACGTCCAGCGCGGAGGAGCCCTCGACCACCTGGCCGTCTGTGGCGACCTTCTCGCCGGGGCGCACGACGAACTCCTCGCCGACGACCAGGGCGTCGATCGGCACGCGGACCTCCACGCCGTCGCGCAGCACGGAGGCTTCCTTGGCGCCGAGCTCGAGGAGGGCGTGCAGGGCCTGCCCGGAGCGGCGCTTGGCGCGGGCCTCGGCGTAGCGGCCCGCCAGGAGGAAGGTCGTCACCCCGGCGGCGGCCTCGAGGTAGATCGAGGTGGCACCGCTGGCAGCCGCCGCGGCGCCGCCGTCGCCATCGGCGCCCCGGTGGAAGGTGTGGGTGAGCCCTGGCACGCCGGCGCCGCCGAGGAAGAGCGCGTACAGCGACCACAGGAACGCGGCGGACACCCCGAGGGAGACGAGGGTGTCCATCGACGCGGAGCCGTGGCGGGCGGCGCGCCACGCGGCGCGGTGGAAGGGCCACGCGCCCCAGACCGCCACCGGGGCGGTGAGCGTGAGGGCGAGCCACTGCCAGTTGACGATCTGCAGCGGCGGGACCATCGACAGGAGGATCACGGGGGCGGACAGCGCTGCGCAGACGACGAGGCGCTGGCGCAGAGCGGCGTCGGCGACGTGCTCGGTGCCGGTGGGCTCCATCGGCGACGATCCGCTCGCGGCGGTCGCGGTCGGTGAGCCGGGGCCTGCCGGCTCCGCGGTGATCGTCGTCGTCGCGGGGCGGGAGGAGGCCTTCTCGATGGCGGTGGCGGTGTACCCGGCCGCGTGGACGGCGCCGACCAGCTCCTCGAGGGACGCGCCGCCGGTCACGGTGACGCGGGCCTTCTCGGTGGCGTAGTTGACGGTCGCGGCGACCCCGTCGAGCTTGTTGAGCCTGCGCTCGATGCGGTTCGCGCAGGACGCGCAGGTCATCCCGCCGAGCAGCAGGTCGACGTGCTCGCCCGTCCCGTCCCTCTCAGCAGCCGCGTCCTGCTGGGGGGGCGCCGTCATGCGCGCGCCGGCTCGCCCACCACGGCGTAGCCCGCCTCCTCCACCGCGGCGACCACCGCGGCGTCGTCCACGTCGCCGCGGACCCGCAGCAGCCCGCCGGGAAGGTCGACCGTGAGGTCGGTGACGCCGTCGACCTCGCTGACCTCCTCGGTGACGGAGGCGACGCAGTGCTCGCAGGTCATTCCGGTGACGGTGTAGGTGGTGTCCATGGGTCCTCCGGGGTCGGGGTGGTGCGGCTGGTCTGGTGGGGATCAGGAGCGGACGAGGCGGGCGATGGCCTCGGAGGCCTCGCGGACCTTGGCCTCGCCCTGCGCCCCGCCCTCGCGGGCGGCCTCGAGCACGCAGTGGCTCATGTGCTCCTCGAGCAGCCCGATGGAGACCGAGCGCAGCGCCGAGGTCATCGCGGAGACCTGCGTGAGGATGTCGATGCAGTACTGCTCGGACTCCACCATGCGCTGCAGCCCGCGGGCCTGGCCCTCGATGCGCTTGAGGCGCTTGAGGTAGTCGTCCTTGCGGTGCAGGTACCCGTGGTGGTGCTCGGCCGTCTCGTCCACGTGGCACACCATACCCCCCTAGGGTTATCGTGAGGGCATGGCTTCTTCCCCGCCCCTGTCCCACCGCCTGGCCGTCGCGGCGAGCGCCGGCGCCCTGGTGCTCGCCCTCGGTGCCTGCAGCGCCCCGGAGAGCGCGTCGAGCACCACGACGCCGTCGACCAGCACGTCCGCCACCTCGGACCCGTCGGCCACGGTGAGCCCGGAGCACAACGCCGCCGACGTCGACTTCACCCAGGGCATGGTCCCCCACCACCGCGGCGCGATCGACATGGCCGAGCTCGCCGCCACGCGCGCCGACGACCCCCGGCTCAAGGAGCTGGCCGCGCGCATCGAGAAGGCCCAGGGGCCGGAGATCGACGAGATGACCTCGTGGCTGGAGGCCTGGGACGAGGAGGTGCCCTCCGGCCGCGGGATGGGCGGCATGTCGGGCACAGAGGGCATGGAGGGCACGGGGATGATGACCGACGAGGACGTGGACCAGCTGCGGTCCGCCTCGGGGCGCTCTTTCGACGAGATGTGGCTGCGCGGCATGATCGTCCACCACGAGGGCGCCGTCGACGACTCCCAGACCGAGATCACCGAGGGGAAGAACCCCGAGGCGGTGGCGCTGGCGAAGAAGATCGTCAGCGACCAGGAGGCGGAGATCGCCGAGATGGAGCAGATGCTCCAGGGCTGACGCCCGCTCTCCGTCGCCGGGCAGGAGGTTCAGGCCACGCGCACGGTGACGGAGTGCCGTCCGCTGGCACCGTTGGGCACCACGCGCGCCACCCGGCTGGTCTGGGTCTCGCCCGTGCCGTCCGTGGCGCGGGCCGTGATCGTGTGCTTCCCCGGCGTCGCGTCCCACGCGTAGGCCCACTGGCGCCAGGTGTCGGCGTTCGCCGCGGCTGCGAGCCTCGCGGGCGCCCAGGCGCCTCCGTCGATCCGGACCTCCACCGCCTCGATGCCCCGGGTCTGCGCCCAGGCGACGCCGGCGACGGCGACCCTCCCGGCGGCGGGCGACCCCGTCGGGGTGTCGATGCGGCACTGCGTCTTGACCGGTCCCCGCGAGGACCAGCCGCGCCGGGTCCAGTACGCCTGGGCGTCGGCGAAGCGGGTGACCTCGAGGTCGACCACCCACTTCGTCGCGGAGACGTAGCCGGAGAGGCCCGGGACGACCATGCGGGCCGGGAAGCCGTGGCGCAGCGGCAGCGGCTCGCCATTCATGCCCACCGCGAG
>JBBSRD010000337.1:0-2722 GCA_038243415.1 Actinomycetales bacterium
CACCGTGGCCGCTCGTGGTGGTCCGCTCCGGCAGGCCCACCGGCGGGCGCGGCCCGGCTGCCGCCCGCAACGCCGGGTGGCGCACGGGCCCGGCGCCGTGGACGGTCTTCCTCGACGACGACGTGGAGCTCCCCGAGGGGTGGGCGCGCGCGCTGCAGACGGACCTCGCCGCCGCCGGTCCCGGGACCGGCGGCGTGCAGGCCCGCCTCAGCGTCCCGCTTCCCGACGGGCGGCGCCCCACCGACGCTGAGCGCGGCACGAAGGGCCTCGAGGGCGCCGCGTGGGCGACCGCCGACATGGCGTACCGCCGCTCCGCGCTGCTCGCCGTCGGCGGGTTCGACGAGCGCTTCCCCCGCGCCTATCGCGAGGACGCCGACCTGGCGCTGCGGGTCGAGCGCGCCGGGTGGGACCTCGTGCGCGCGCAGCGCGTGACGCTGCACCCGACGCGGCCGATGCACCGCTGGCACAGCCTGCGGGTCCAGCGCGGCAACGCCGACGACGTCCTCATGCGCGCCCTGCACGGCCGCTCGTGGCGCAGCGGGGCGCAGGCACCGCCCGGGCGCCTGCCCTGGCACCTCGCCACCGTGGGCGCCGCGGCCCTCGCTCTCGCCGGCGCGCTGACGCGCCGCCGCGCCCTGGCCCTCGCCGGCGCCGCCGGGTGGGCGGCGCTGACCATCGACTTCGCGCGCCGCCGCATCGCCCCGGGACCCCGCACCCCCGAGGAGGTGGCCGTCATGAGCGCCACCTCGGTCGCCATCCCCTTCGCCGCGGTGGCCCACCGGCTGCGCGGCGAGCTGGTGCACCGCGGCGCGCAGCCCCTCGTCGTGCAGCCCCGTCCGCTCCCCCCCGGCACCGGCATCGCGGGGGTGCTCTTCGACCGCGACGGCACGCTGGTCCACGACGTGCCCTACAACGGCGACCCCGCCCTCGTCGCCCCGGTCGAGGGGGCGCGCGAGGCCGTCGCCGTGCTGCGCGCCGCCGGCGTGGCCGTGGGCGTGGTGACCAACCAGTCCGGCATCGGCCGGGGCCTCATCACCGCCGAGCAGGCGGCGTCGGTCAACGCCGCCGTGGACGCAGCGATCGGACCCTTCGACACCTGGCAGGTGTGCCCCCACCGTTCCGAGGACGGCTGCTCCTGCCGCAAGCCGGAGCCCGGCCTGGTCCTCGCCGGCGCCGCCGCCCTCGGGCTGCCTCCGGAGCAGGTCGCGGTCATCGGCGACATCGGCGCCGACGTGGGCGCCGCCGCGGCCGCCGGGGCGCTCGGCGTCCTCGTGCCCACGCCCGTGACGCGCGCCGAGGAGATCAGCGCTGCCGAGCACGTCGCTGACGACCTCGCGGGCGCCGTCGCGCAGGTGCTGGCGGCCCGCCGATGAGCGGTCAGCCGCCCGATCGCGATCCCCGGGGCCTGCGCGTGCTGGTGGTGCGCACGGACAGCGACGGGGACGTCCTCATGACCGGCCCCGCGGTCCTCGCGCTGGCCACCGGGCCGGACGGCGTCCCGGCGGCCCGCGTCGACCTCCTCGCCGCCCCGGCGGGCGCCGCCGCCGCGCGGCTGCTGCCCGGCGTGGACGACGTCCTCGTCGCCGACGTCCCCTGGTCCGGGTACGCGCCGGCGGCGCCCGACCCGGCCGCGCTCACCGCCCTCGTGGAGCGGCTGAGGGAGCGCTCCTACGACGAGGTGGTCGTCCTGACGTCCTACCACCAGTCGCCGCTGCCTCTCGCCCTGCTCGCCCGCCTCGCCGGGGTGGCGCGCGTGGTCGGCGCCAGCGAGGACTACCCCGGCTCGCTGCTCGACGTGCGCCACCGTC
Organism: Actinomycetales bacterium; assembly: GCA_038243415.1. GTDB lineage: Bacteria > Actinomycetota > Actinomycetes > Actinomycetales > Quadrisphaeraceae > CADCUY01. Next base: position 1,809 of record JBBSRD010000337.1, read on the forward strand.
GCCCCGGCGCCCCGGACGGCACCGGCGGTGAGCACGAGGTGCTCGCCAACCTCGCGCTGGTCGCGGCGAGCGGCCGTGCGGTGCCCGCCGACGGCGACGTCCGCCTCGCCCTGCGTCCCGACCTGGCGCCGCTGGCGCAGGACCTGGCCGCGGAGGTCGGCGCCGCCGTCGACGCCGCCGCCGTCTCCGGGGCTCACCCCGGCTACGTCGTGCTCCACCCCGGCGCGTCCGTGCCGGCCCGAGCCCCCTCCCCGCAGGTCGCCGCCGCCACCGCCGCGGCCCTGGCCGCCGACGGCTGGACCGTGGTCGTCACCGGCGGCCCCTCCGAGAGCGCCCTGGCCGCACGGGTCGCCGCGGCGGCACCCGGCGCGCTCGACGTCTCGGGGCGGACCGACCTCGAGGGCCTGGCCGTGCTCCTCGCGGGCGCGCGCGCGGTCGTGGTGGGCAACACCGGCCCCGCGCACCTCGCAGCGGCGGTGGGCACCCCGGTCGCCTGCTGGTTCTCCGCCGTGATGCCCCCCGAGCGCTGGGCGCCCTTCGGCGTGCCCGCCGTCCTGCTCGGCGACCTCGGCGCGCCGTGCCGCCTGACGCGCGCCCGCCTCTGCCCCGTCGCCGGCCACCCGTGCCTGGACGTCGACCCCGCCGTCGCGGTGTCCGCCGTCGCGGACCTCGTCGCCGGCGACGTCGCTCCCCCGGCCGGGACGCTCGCGGAGGCGGCGGCATGAGGGTCCTGTCCTGGCACGTGCACGGCTCGTGGACCACCTCGCTGGTCCAGGGACGGCACACCTACCTCCTCCCGGTCGATCCCGACCGCGGGCCCGACGGCCGCCGCCGGGCCCGGACGTGGGCCTGGCCGGCCGCCGCCGGCGAGGGGGCCGTGGCGGGCCGCGCCGCCGCGCCCCCCGACGGCGGGG
>JBBSRD010000338.1:0-2685 GCA_038243415.1 Actinomycetales bacterium
CGCCCGTTGCCGCCGTACTCGGAGGGGATGGGGAGGCCGAAGAGCCCCATGTCGCCCATCTGCGCGAGGATCCCGTAGGGCAGCTGGCGCTTGGTGTCGTACTCGTAGGCCGCGGGCGCCACCACCTCGTCCGCGAACGCCCGCACCTGCTCGACGAGGTCACGGTGGAAGGCCGGCAGCTCGAATCCCATCGGGGAGGTGGGGTCGATCGGCCGCACGCTCTCGGCGGGATCGACGACCGCGGGGGCGTCGGGGCTGGTGATGGTCATGGCTGCTCCTGGAGGTGAGGGTGGTGGCGACGTCTCGGCCGGCGCTCAGCCGACGAAGGCGCTCGCGGGGTCGGTGAGGGTGGCGCCGACGGCGGCGAGGAAGCGGGCTCCCTGCTCGCCGTCGAGCACGCGGTGGTCGAGGGTGAGGCTGAGGGTGACGACGTGGCGCAGGGCGAGCGCTCCGTCGTGCTCCCACGGGCGCCGGTTCACCGCGCCGACGGCGAGGATCACGGCCTGGCCGCGGTGCAGGATCGGCGTGCCGGCGTCGACCCCGAAGACCCCCACGTTGCTGATGGTCAGGGTGCCGCCCTCCATGGCGGCCGGTGTGGTGCGACCGGCGCGGGCGGTGGCGGCCAGGTCGGTGATGCCGACGGCCAGGTCGATGAGGCTGGCGCCTCCGACGTCGGTCAGGAAGGGCACGACGAGGCCGCGCGGCGTGGCCGCGGCGATCCCCAGGTCCACCCGGGAGGAGCGGACGATCTCCTCGCCGGCCCACCGGGCGTTCACCCCGGGGTGGCGCGCCACGGCGAGGCACACTGCGCGGGCGACGGCGGCGAGGAACGTCAGGCGCACCTCGGCGTGCTCGCGCCGGGCCCGCAGCCGTGCCAGCAGGTCGACGGTGGCGGTGGTGTCGACGGTGAGGAAGACGGTGACCTGGGGGACGGACGCCGCCGCGACCATCGCCTGGGCCATGTGCTTCTGGAGCCCGCGCACGGGGACGCGTTCGTCGGTGCCGGTGCCGGTGCCGGTGTCGGTGTCGGTCGACGATGAGGACGCGGGCCGCGGTGCGGTCTGTCCCGCACCCTCGACGTCCTCGCGGGTGACCCGGCCGTCCTCGCCGCTGCCCTCGAGCGCGTCGATCGACACCCCGAGCCGCTCGGCGAGCGCGCGGACCGGCGGCGTCGAGCGCGTCGGCGGCGCGGTGCTCAGGCCGGGTGGCGGCTCAGCCGGCTGGGCCGGCTCCTGCTCGCCCTCGGGCACGGGCTCCTGCTCGGCGAAGCGACGGGCCCGGCGGGTGGCGGGTCCGCGCGCCGTCGCGGTGGCGCCGTAGCCGACGAGGTTCGGCGGCGGTGCGTCGTCGTCGTCCTCGGGCTGGTCGGGGGGGAGGTCGCCGGTCGGTGCGTCGTCCGGCGCGGCGTCGTTCGGGGGCGCGTCGCTGCCCGCGTCCTCGTCGCTCTCCGCGTCCTCGTCGGTCCGGAAGGTCACGATCGGGGACCCGACGTCGACCACCGTGCCGGCCGCCACGTGGAGGGTGTGCACCACACCCGCCCAGGGCGAGGGCAGCTCGACGACGGCCTTGGCGGTCTCGACCTCGGCGATCGCCTGGTCCTGGGCCACGGTGTCGCCCTCGGCGACGTGCCACGTGACGATCTCCGACTCCGTCAGCCCCTCACCGAGGTCGGGCAGCCTGAACTCGCGGATCACCGGCTCAACCCTCCCGCTCGAAGCTCGACGGGCGTCCCAGCGCGTGGTCGACGCCGTCGAGGACGCGGTCGAGGTCGGGCAGGTGGTGGCGCTCCGCCTTGGCCGGGGGGTAAGGGATGTCGAAGCCGGTGACGCGCACGGGGGAGTGCTCGAGGTAGGAGAAGCAGCGCTCCGTCAGCCCCGCGGCGATCTCCGCGCCGATGCCGGACGTGCCCGGTGCCTCGTGGGCGACGACGACCCTGCCGGTGCGGCGCACCGAGGCGGCCAGCGTCGGCCAGTCGACCGGGGACAGGGAGCGCAGGTCGACCACCTCGAGCGAGACGCCCTCGGCCGCGGCGGCGTCGGCGGCGGCCAGGGCGACGGCCACCATGCCGCCGAAGGCCACGACGGTGACGTCGGTGCCCGGGCGGACCACCGCGGCGCTGGTCATGACGGTGCTTCTCGTGCCGCCTCCCGCGCCGCTCACCACCTCACCGCGCTGGTGGTAGCGGCGCTTGGGCTCGAAGAACAGGACCGGGTCGTCACAGGCGACCGCCTCGCGGATGCCGTCGTAGGCGTCCTGCGGGGTGGAGACGCTCATGACCCGCAGGCCCGGGGTGTGGGCGAAGTAGGACTCGGGGGAGTCGGAGTGGTGCTCGGCGGCGCCGATGCCCCCGCCGACGGGCACCCGGATGGTGATCGGCACGCGGACCGCCCCCGCCGTGCGGGCGTGCAGGCGGGCGACCTGGCTGACGATCTGGTCGAACGCGGGGTAGATGAACCCGTCGAACTGGATCTCGCACACCGGCCGGTACCCGCGGTAGGAGAGCCCGACGGCCGTGCCGATGATCCCGGACTCCGCCAGCGGGGTGTCCAGCACGCGCCGGGCTCCGAAGTCGCGCTGCAGCCCGTCGGTGATGCGGTAGACGCCGCCGAGCGCCCCGACGTCCTCGCCCATGACGATGACCTTCTCGTCGCCCTCGAGGGACTCGCGCAGGCCGGTGGTGATGGC
>JBBSRD010000339.1:0-2501 GCA_038243415.1 Actinomycetales bacterium
GCGCGCCCTGGCGTTCGCGGCCCTGAACGCCGACCTCGCGGGGACCACCCTGGACCTGCGCCGCGGCGACCTCCTGGGGCCGGTGGCGGGGGAGACCTTCGACCTGGTGGTGTCCAACCCGCCCTTCGTCATCACCCCGCGCCGCGCGGACGTGCCCGGGTGGACGTACCGCGACGGCGGGCGCACCGGCGACGAGGTGGTGCGCGAGATGGTGCTCGGGTCCGGGCGCGTGCTGGCCCCCGGCGGCACCGCCGTGATGCTGGGCGACTGGGAGCACCACGGCGGCGAGGGCTGGGTGGCCCGGGTCGAGCGCTGGGTCGAGCAGGCGGCGGCGGCGCGCACCGCCGCGGGCCTGGGGGCGCTCGACGCCTGGGTGGTCCAGCGCGAGGTGCTCGACCCCGCGCACTACGCCGCCACGTGGGTCCGCGACGGCGGCGCCCTGCCCGGCGCGGCCACCGACGCCCTCGTGGGTGCCTGGCTCGACGACCTGGAGGGCCGGGGCGTCGAGGCCGTGGGCTTCGGGTACGTGGTCCTGCACGCCGCGCCGGGCCCTCGCCGCCCGTGGCGCCGCACCGAGGAGGTGACGACCCTCCTCGGCGGCGGCCTGGGTGGTGCCTCGGGCGGCGGCCTGGGTGCCCACGTCGCAGCGGTCATCGACGCCCGGGAGGCGCTCGCCGGCCTGGACGACGCCGCGCTGGCCACCCTCGCGCTGGTCACGGCGCCGGACGTCACCGAGGAGCGCCACCACGTGCCGGGCGAGGCCGGACCCCGCGTCATCACCCTGCGCCAGGGCGGCGGCTCCGGGCGGACGGTCGACGCGTCCACCGAGCTGGCCGCGCTCGTCGGGGCGTGCGACGGGACGCTGACCGTGGCCCAGGTGCTCGCCGCGCTCGGCGAGCTGCTCGACGCGCCCACCGGTGCGCTGGCCGAGGTGCTGCTCCCGCAGGTGCGACGCCTCATCGAGGACGGTCTCCTCCTCCTTCCCTGAGACGTTCCCCAGCCGGCGCCGTTACCGTCGTCGCCATGGGAAGGGTCGTCGCCGGGCTGGTCATGGTCCTCGCCTGCGCGGGCACCGTCCTCGCGCTGCACCAGGTCTTCGTCACCACGGTCACCGGCCAGCTCGTCGACGACGCCACGCTGGCGGGCGGGCGGATCGGCCAGGACTACGTGCGCGAGGCCGCGTTCGCGGTGCTGTGGCTGGTCTCGGCGGCGGGCGTGGTGGTCTCCGTCGCGCTGGTCGTGGTGATCGGCGTGGCTCGCCGGCGCTACCGGCGGGCCGCCCTGGCCGCGGCGCTCGTCCTCGGCCCGACGCTGACCACCCAGCTCCTCAAGCACTACGTCCTGCAGCGCCCCGAGCTGACCGACGTCGGCGGCGCGATCATGAACTCCCTCCCGAGCGGGCACACGACCTTCGCCGGTGCCCTCTCGGCGGGGATCCTCGTCGCCCTGCCGCCCCGGGCGCGTCCGCTGGGGGCGCTGCTCGCTGCGGCCTACACCGCGGCGACGGGCATCGCGACGGTCGCCGTCAGCTGGCACCGCGCGTCCGACGTGGTGGCGGCCGTCGCGGTCGTCGGGGCGTGGCTGGGCCTCGCCGCCGTGGTTCTCGCGGTCCGGCGCGGCGCCCTCACCGCCGAGACCGACACGCGCGCCGTCAGCGGCTGGCGCGCCGTGGTGCCGGTGCTCCTGATCGTCGCCGTGCTGGGGCTCGCGGCTTACGCGGTCTCGATGGCGCTCCTGGCCGGCAGCAGCCTCCCGGTGACCGGGCGCGCCGGTCTCGCCCTGGCCTACGGGGGCTCCGCGGGGGGCGTCGCCGGGCTCTCCAGCGCGGTGTTCGTCGCCGCCCTGCTCCTGCTGCGCCCCCCGCGCCGCCGGTCCCGCCGCGTCGCCGGAGCGCGCTCGCGCGACGACGGTCTCGCCCACGTCGCCTGACGGGGGCGGACACACCGCGCCGGGTCGCCCCGCTCGACCGTGCGCGCCGCTCCTGCGGGCGCCGCGAGCGCCCGCGCCGGGAGCCGCCGGGCGGGGCAGGGGTTACGGTCAAGCGCGCTGCCCCCGTCCCGCCCGGTCCCGACCCGGCACCAGGAAGGCTCCACCGTGGCCCGCTCCACCACCCCCTCCGTTCCCGGCCGCCGGCTGGTGATCGTCGAGTCGCCCGCCAAGGCGCGCACGATCGCCGGCTATCTCGGCGACGGGTACGAGGTGGAGGCCTCCGTCGGCCACATCCGTGACCTGCCGCAGCCCTCCGAGCTGCCGGCGGACATGAAGAAGGGCCCCTACGGCAAGTTCGCGGTCGACGTCGACAACGGCTTCGACCCCTACTACGTGGTGGACGCGGACAAGAAGAAGAAGGTCGCCGAGCTGAAGAGGGCGCTCAAGGACGCCGACGAGCTCTTCCTCGCCACCGATGAGGACCGCGAGGGCGAGGCCATCGCCTGGCACCTGCTCCAGACCCTGAGCCCCAAGGTCCCGGTCCGCCGGATGGTCTTCCACGAGATCACCCC
>JBBSRD010000340.1:0-2443 GCA_038243415.1 Actinomycetales bacterium
CGTGGGCCAGGGGCGCGACGCCGACGAGGTCGTCGCCGAGATAGCCCCCGCCACCCGCGACAACGCGCGCTCGCCCGTCCTGTGGGACACCACCGAGCACGCGGGCTTCACCACGGGCACGCCGTGGATCCCCGTCAACGGCGACCCGTCCACCACCTCCGTGGCGGTGCAGCGCGAGGACCCGGGCTCGGTGATGGCCCACTACCGGGCGGTCATCGCCCTGCGCCACGCCGAGCCGGCCGTCGCCCTGGGGGACTTCACGATGCTGGCGGCCGAGCACCGCTGGGTGTACGCCTTCACCCGCTCGTGGGAGGGCACCGAGCTGCTCGTGCTGGCCAGCTTCTCGGGGGAGGAGCAGGACCTCGCCGACGTGCGGTCCCGGACGCCGGAGGCCGACGCGTGGGAGGACGCCGAGATTGTGCTGGGTTCGGGCGGTGAGGCGGGCACCCCCGGTCCGTGGTCGCCGCTCGCACCGTGGGAGTCGCGCGTCCTGCGTCGCCGCGCCTGAGAGTGAGCGTCGAGCAGGGACCTGGTGCGCCGTCCGCCCGTCGACGCCGGCGTGAGGGTGCCGAACCTGCCCCTCAGCCGACGAAGCGGGCGGCGCCGGCCCTGCGGCCCACGACGACCCCGGCCGTCGCGACGACGCCGAGCAGCACCAGCGGCAGGGTCCACGCCCCTGTGACCTCGTGGAGGGTCCCCACGATGATCGGTCCCGCCGCGGAGATGAGGTAGCCGGAGGACTGGGCCATGGCCGACAGCGACGCCGAGCGCCTCGCGTCGACCGAGCGCTGCGTGATGAGGGTCAGGGCCAGGGTGAACAGCGCCCCCGAGGCCAGCCCGGCCACCACGATCCACACCAGCTCGGAGCCGGGGAGGAGCGCCAGGCCCAGCAGCCCCAGCGCCGAGCCGCCCGACGCCAGGGTGGTGGCGCCCCGCTGGTCGGCGCGCCCGCGCAGCAGCAGCGGGACGGTGAGGCCGCCGAGGAAGCCCATGATCTGGTAGGTGAGCAGGAACAGCCCCGCCACCGTCGGGTCCAGCCCGCGGTCGATCATCACCGTCGGCAGCCACGCCACCATGCTGTAGAACACCGCGGACTGGAGCGCGAAGTAGCCGGCCACCGCCCAGGCGACCCGGGAGCGCCACGGGGAGCCGCCGACGGTGGGAGCCGCTGCGCTGCCGCGGGGAGGGGCGGAGCGGCGTCGCAGCGCCGCGGGGAGCCACGCGAGCGCGGCCACCGCTGCGACGAGGCCCCAGCAGCCCATCGCGGTGCGCCAGCCGCCGGCGGACGCCTCGGCGATGGGCTCCGCGACGCCGGAGGCGAGCGCCGCCGCGAGCGTGAGGATCGCCGCGTACCAGGACGTCACCAGGGGCACCCGGGCCGGCAGGTCGGCCTTGACCACCGCGGGCAGCAGCACGTTGGCGGCCCCGATGCCGAGGGAGAGGACCACCGTGCCCGCGAACAGGGTGGGCCCGCCCCCCGCGGAGCGCACGGCCGTGCCGGCCCCGACGACCAGCAGCGCCAGCACGAGGCTCCGCTCGGTGCCGAGGAGGCGCCCGAGCGCGGGCGTCACGAGCCCGCCCGCGGCGAAGGCCGCCAGCGGCAGCGCGGTCAGCGCCCCCGCGGCCGCGGCGCTCAGCCCCAGGTCCGCACGGAGCTCGGGGAGCACCGGCCCGACGACGGTCAGCGCCGGGCGCAGGTTGGCGGCGACGAGCAGCACGCCGAGCACGAGCAGGACGACGGACCTGCCCTCGCGGCGGGTCGGGGGCCGAGGGGCGGTGGTGCTGCTCACGAGGTGCTCACGCGGGGCATTCTGCCGCCTGCGGTATACCGCTCAGGGTGGCCCTGGCCCCCGAGGCGACCGCGTGCGTGACCACCCCGGCGTCAGCGCACGCGGGAGGGGACGGGCCGCTGGCTCGAGCTGCCGGTCCGTCCGTCGACGACCCCGGGCCCCGAGGCGCTGCGCCGGCGCCCCGTCCCCAGCATGTCGGCCGTCAGCAGCACCAGCGCCACCCACACCAGGGCGAAGCCGATCCACCGGGAGGCCGGCATCGCCTCGTGAAAGACGGCTACGGCCAAGATCAGCTGCAGCGTCGGCGTGATGTATTGGAGCAACCCCGTGGTCGTGAGCGGGACCCGCGCCGCGGCGCCGGCGAAGAGCAGCAGCGGGACGGCGGTGACGATCCCGGCGCTGGCCAGCAGCAGCGGGTGCCACGGGGCGTCCTGGGAGAACGTGCCGCCGCCGCTGGCCTCGAGCACCACGAGCGCCACGAGGGCGACGGGAGCCAGGATCAGCGTCTCGGCGGTCAACGAGGTCAGCGCGGAGAGCTGAGCGCCACCGGCGCCGCCCAGCTTTTTCTTCATCAGTCCGTAGGTCCCGAAGCTGAGCGCCAGCACCAGCGAGATCCACGGCGGGCGCCCGTAGTCGACGGTGATGACCACGAC
>JBBSRD010000341.1:0-2439 GCA_038243415.1 Actinomycetales bacterium
ACGAGGTCGTCGACGCCGAGCAAGGTCAGCCGGGCACGCTGGGCCCACGTGGCTGGGGTGTCGGGGAGCTGGTCGAGGAGGCGCCGTCTGAGCGCGGGGGCGTCCTGCCGCCCCTCGAACGAAGACTCGAGGTCGTCGATGAGCGCGTCGACCTCTCGCTCATCCATCGTCTCGCCGTCCTCCGATTAGGGCTCACGATCTCAGCGACCGTCGAAGGTGGTGATCGACAGCAAGGTGTGGTCCCTTGAGCGCCGGGGAGGCCAAGAAGACGGTAGTGGTCGCGGCACACGTCGTCGCGCTCATCCTCGCCCTTCCCTTCTGACGACTGGTTCGACGCGGTCGCGGCCACCTGCCTTTGCGGCGTAGAGGTGGTGGTCCGCCTCGCGCAGGAGCCCGGCGCGGTCGTGCGGTGGCCGTCCGGGGTGGCCGGTGGTGGCGAGGCCGATGCTGGCGCTGACGGGTGCTCCCGGGGCGATGTCCGACCAGTCGTGGGCCGCGACGCGGTGGCGGAGGTCCTCCGCGACCTCCCGGGCACGGACCAGGCCCAGCCCGGGCAGGACGAGGACGAACTCCTCGCCGCCGAGGCGGGCGGCGTAGGCGCCCGGGGAGCCCCCGGTCCTGACGACGGCGGCCTCCAGCATGGCCGCCAGGCGGACCAGGACGGCGTCACCGGCGTCGTGGGAGCAGCGGTCGTTGACGCGCTTGAAGTGGTCGAGGTCGATCATCGCCACGGCGAGCGCGGTCCCTGCTGCCACGCGCCGGTCGAGGTCCTCGTCGACGTGGCGGCGGTTGAGCAGGCCGGTGAGGGGGTCGCGGTAGGACATCTCGCGGTAGCGGGCGCTCTCGCGTCGGGCCTCGTCGGCCTCGAACGTGGCGTGGAGCGTCCGAGCGCGGGCGTCGCTCGCGCGGGAGCGCATCCTCGTCGTCCCGGCGTGGAAGCGGCGGTGGGTCTCGTAGGCGCCGGCGAGGTCGCCGCGCAGGGCGAGGACCTCCGCCCGCGAGCCCAGCGCCTCGACGTGCAGGGCCTGGAGCTCGTGCGCGCTCGTGAGGCGGTCCGCCACGTCCAGGCTCTCCTCCGCGGCGTCCAGCGCTCCGGCCCCGCACTGGATCCGGGCGAGGGTGACCCAGCCGGCTGCCGTGTCGTAGGTGGCCTGCGGGAGGCCTGCGTGCAGCTGGTCCCGCAGCAGCCCGATCGCCTCCTCGGAGCGCCCGAGCACGTGCAGCACCTCAGCGACCGTGCCGGTGAAGCCGAGGAGGAGCGTCTCGTCGTGCTCGTGGGCGAGCGCCTGCATGCGGGCCACGAGCGCCGCGGCGGCGTCCACGTGCCCGGCCACGAGCTCGGCGTCCGCCCAGTTGTTGAGGGTCTGCAGGGCCAGGCCCGGGGCGCTCGAGGAGCTCGCGCGGGCGAGCGCCTCGCGGTAGAGCGGGCGGGCGTCGTCGAGCACCCCGCACTCGTCGAGGGCGTCGGCCATCGCCAGCTGCAGGCGGCACCGCAGGCCGTCGTCGAGGCTGTCGTCGTCCAGCGTGAGCGCGGCGACGGCGTGCTCGAGCGCCCGGGAGGGATCCCCCACCTTGCGGAAGAGGACGCTGAGCGCCCGCTCGGCGCGGACCTGCAGCGCGTCGTCACCGCGGGTGGCCGCGTCGTCCCGCACCCCGAGGATGACCAGCGCCGCGTCGGCCGCGCCGCGGTCGCGGACCAGGTCGTCGACGCCGAGAAGGGTCAGGCGCGCTCGTCGGACCGCCGACGCGGGGCCCGCCGGGAGGCGGCCAGCGAGGTCGCTGACGGTCCGTGCCGCGTCGGCCCGGCCCTCGTACGCGGCCTCGAGCTCGCTGATGAGGGCGTCGACCTGTGCCTCGTCCACCGGCTCCCCCTCTCCTGGGTGGCTCATCTCCTGGGTCACTCAGCCCTGCACCGTGGTGGTCGGCGTGCAGCGGGGTCTCCTTGAGCGGTGCAGCGGCGCACCGGCGCACCGGCCCGGCGGGAATGCTCCCCGCCAGATCAGGGTTGAGCCAGGTACGCGCAACTTCGAGCGGTTCCGCTTGACAGGACGCGCAGAAAGAGCACACTTGAGCCATCGGGGCTCAATTCCTATGAGCCCCCTCACGTCAGCACCACCACCCTCTTCTGAAGGAGAACACCAGCATGGCTCGTGCCGTCGGGATCGACCTGGGCACCACCAACTCCGTCGTCTCCGTCCTGGAGGGCGGTGAGCCGACCGTCATCGCCAACGCCGAGGGCGGGCGCACCACCCCCTCCGTCGTGGCGTTCGCCAAGTCCGGCGAGTCGCTGGTCGGCGAGATCGCCAAGCGCCAGGCGGTCACCAACGTCGACCGCACCATCGCCTCGGTCAAGCGCCACATGGGCACCGACTGGTCCACCGAGATCGACGGCAAGAAGTACACCGCGCAGGAGATCAGCGCCCGCGTGCTGCAGAAGCT
>JBBSRD010000342.1:0-2320 GCA_038243415.1 Actinomycetales bacterium
CGCCGCGGCGCCGCGGGTGCTCCTGCCCGGCGGGGACGTCGAGGCCGAGCGCGACCCCGCCGCCGTGGCCGCGCGCCTGCCCTCGCTCGCGTGGCGCACCGCCTCGGCGGGGCTGGCCGGCGGCGGGCGGGACCACCGGGAGCCAGGCCCCGTGCTCGTCCAGGTGCCGCGCCGCGGCTACCTGCTCACCCTCGCCTGCCAGCAGTGCCGGGCGCGGGCGCGCTGCCGGCACTGCGGCGGACCCCTGGCCCTGAGCGGCGCCGACGAGCCGCCCACCTGCCGGTGGTGCTCGCGCGCCGACCCCGGCTGGCGGTGCGAGGAGTGCGGGTCACCGCGCCTGCGCTCCGGGATGGTCGGGGCCCGGCGCACCGCCGAGGAGCTCGGCCGGGCCTTCCCCGGCGTCCCGGTCCGCCGCTCCGGGGCGGGCGAGGTGCTCTCCGCGGTGGGCCCCGAGCCCGCGCTGGTCATCGCCACCCCCGGCGCCGAGCCCGTCGCCGAGGGTGGGTACGCCGCCGCGCTGCTGCTCGACGCGTGGGCGCTGCTCGACCGCGCCGACCTGCGCGCCGGCGAGGAGGCCCTGCGGCGGTGGATGGACGCCGCCGGGCTGGTGCGCGGCGCCCGCGAGGGCGGAGTGGTGGTCCTGCTCGCCGCCGCCGGCCTCGATCCGGTCGAGGCGCTCGTGCGGTGGGACCCCGCGCGCCTCGCCGCCTCCGAGCTCGCGGGTCGCGCGGCGCTCTCCCTGCCTCCTGCGGCAGCGATGGCCCAGGTCAGCGGCGCCCCCGACGGGGTCGCCGCGCTGCTGGGCCACCTCGACGCGCCGGCCGGCACCGAGGTGATCGGGCCCGTCCCCGTGGAGGCGCCCGTGCGGCGCCCGGCAGCGGGCACCGCGCCGGGAGGGCGTGCACCCGAGCCGTCGGTGAGCGCGCTGCTCCGCGTCCCGCGCGCGCAGCGCGCAGCCCTGGCCGCCGCGCTGCGCGCCGCCGCGGCCACGCGCAGCGCCCGCAAGGACGCCGCCGGCGTCCGCGTGCAGATGGACCCCGTCGAGCTCCTCTGAGGACGACGGTGCGTCACGTGGCGCGCCGCGAGCGCCGCGACGCGCTGCCTGCCCCCGAGGCGGCCGCGAGCGGCAACTACCCTGCCGGCGTGCGCGTCGTCTTTGCTGGGACCCCGGAACCGGCCGTCACCGCTCTCGACGCGGTGCTGGCCTCACGCCACGAGGTGGTCGCCGTCGTCACCCGGCCCGACGCCCGCGCCGGTCGCGGGCGCCGCAGCCGCCCCAGCCCCGTCGCGCAGCGCGCGCAGGACCACGGCATCAGGGTGCTGTCGCCCGTGAGCCCCTCCGAGCCGGAGTTCCTCGGTGAGCTCGTCGAGATGGCGCCGGAGTGCTGCCCCGTCGTCGCCTACGGCGCGCTGCTGCGCCCCGCCGCCCTGGCGATCCCGCGGCGCGGGTGGGTGAACCTGCACTTCTCGCTGCTCCCCGCCTGGCGCGGCGCCGCGCCCGTGCAGCACGCGATCATGGCCGGGGACGACCTGACCGGCGCCTCCACGTTCCTCATCGAGGAGGGCCTGGACACCGGCCCGGTGCTCGGGTCCGTCAGCCTCGGTATCGAGCCCCGCGAGACCTCCGACACCCTCCTGACGCGCCTCGCCGACGTGGGGTCCGACCTGCTCGTCGCCACCCTCGACGCGCTGGAGGAGGGCGCCCTGCGCCCCGAGGCCCAGCCGGACGAGGGGGTCAGCCACGCGCCCCGGCTGACCGCCCCGGACGCCAGGGTCCGCTGGGACCTGCCCTCGCACGTCGTGGACCGGCGGGTGCGCGGCCTCACGCCCGCGCCCGGCGCCTGGACGCTGTGGCGCGACCAGCGGGTCAAGCTCGGGCCGCTGACGCCCGTGGACGACCTGCCGTCCGACGCCCGCCTGGCCCCCGGTGAGGTGCGCGCCGGCCGCTCGCTGCTCGTGGGCACCGCCTCGGGCGCGCTGGAGGCCACCTGGGTGCAGCCCGCGGGACGCGCCGCCATGGCGGGTGCCGACTGGGCGCGAGGGGTCCGCCCCGAGAGCGGCGAGGTGTTCTCGTGAGCGACGCCCCCCGCCGCGCCCGCCGGCAGCCCCCGCGCACCAGGACCTCACCTCCTGTCGGCAGCTCGCCCGCCGGCGGTCCGGCTGATGGCCACGCCGCGGTGACGCCGGAGGTCCGCCCCGACGCCCGCTCGGTGGCCTTCGCGCTGCTGCGCGCCGTCTCCGAGCAGGACGCCTACGCCAACCTCGTGCTGCCGCGCCTGCTGCGAGGCGCCCACCTGGCCCCCCGCGACGCCGCCCTGGC
>JBBSRD010000343.1:0-2313 GCA_038243415.1 Actinomycetales bacterium
AACCCCAGCATCCCCATGGGCGCCTACGCCAAGCGCGTCACCGTCCTCGTGGCCCTGCTGGCGGTCGCGCTCGCGATCCTGCTGGTCGCGCTCTCCCGCGGCCGGCGCCTCGCCGAGGAGCTGGGCGTGCGCGCGCTGTCGACCGCCGCGACCACCGCTCTCGTCGCGTTCGTGTGCCTGTGGGTGACCCCGTCGAAGTGGACCCACCACTTCGGGTCGCTGGCCGCCCTGACCCCGCTGCTCCTGCTCGCCCTGCTGCTCCTCGGCCCCGACCTGGCGCGGCGGGCCCTCGCCAGCCGCGGCGGCGGGGTGGTGGGCCTCGGCGTGGTCGGGGCCGTGGTCGCGGTCGCGGCGGTGAGCATGACGGGGCCGGACCTCTGGCCCTACAGCTGGGGCCTCGGCATGCCGCGCTCCGGGCCGGCGCCGTACCTGTCCGTGGTGCGGTTCTCCTCGCCGGTGACGTGGCTGGTGGTGGCCGGGCTCGCGGCGCTCGTCCTCGCCTGGCGGGGGCGCCGTGCAGCGCGCCGCCAGGCAGCGGGAGGTGCTGCTCCCGGGGTCGCGGAGGACGCGGCGGCCGCTGAGCCCTCGTCGCTGGCGCTGCGCACGGCGGGAGTCACGACCGTCGTCCTCCTCGGCGTCTCGACGCTCTACCTCACGGGCACCTTCGCCCTCGCCGCGCTGCTGACGGCCGACACCTACTCCCCCCAGGCCTCGCGCCTGCTCGACCCCCTGAACCGACGGTGCGGGGCCGGCGGGGCGGTCTCCGTGGCGGACGACCGCCGGGCGCGCCCGCTCGCGCGGGCCGCCGGGGACGTCGCCATCACCCCTCCAGGGACCTTCGTGGAGGGCGGCGCCGGCGTCTGGCGGGGCGACCCGCCCCCGAAGACCCTGAGCGGCTCCTCGGTCTGGGGCAGCCTGGTCGAGGGGAACACCGCGACGGGGACCCTGCTCACGCCCTGGTACGCCGCAGGCGGTGCGCTGTCCGGCGACGGCGAGGTGACCACGGCGCTGGTCGCCGGCGACCTCACCCTCGACGGCGGCAACAGCGTGGTCGCCGAGTACGGCCGGCAGAGCGGCGACGGCGCCGTCGAGACGACCACCGCCCAGCTCCTCGACGACGACGGCACCACCACCGAGTGGCGGACGGTGCGCCTCGGAGGTCCCGTGCCCGAGGCCACGCTCGAGCGCCCCCTGCCCGCGCTGGTGCCCGACGTCCTCGACGCGCAGGGCGAGCCGGTGGCCTACGACCCTGCCGCCGCGGCCGCCGCCGACGTGGTGAGGCTGCGCGCGATCGACGGGGCCACCGGTGACGGCGGCTGGGTGGCGGTCTCCGAGCCGTCCTCCGCTCCGCTGGTCACCATGGACGAGTACCTGCCGGAGAAGGCCGTGGTGGCGGCCTCGTGGCAGATCACGTACCACTTCCCGTGCCAGCGTCAGGTGTCGGTGCGCGACGGCATCGCGGACCGGCCCGCCTACGCGGTCCTCGTGGGCCCTGGGGCGCTGGAGGGCACGAGGGACAGCGTGTGGCAGCCCGGTCGCGGCGGCCTGTACTCGCAGGTGCCCGAGGCCGCCACGCTCACCGAGCTGGAGAGCTTCTTCACCGACGCGCCCGAGACCCCCTGGGGACAGCTGGCCCGCATCGACTACCCCCTCGAGGCCGCGGCGTGGGACCTCACGACGGTGCCCGGGACGACGTCCGGGCTCAGCGGACCGACGCCCCCGGACCTGGCGCCTTACACCGCGGACGGCTGACCCGCCCGTCACCCGACGAGGAGGCCCCACGACGAGGACACCCCCCGCCGGTGCGACCCGGAGGCCGCACCCACGAGGGGTGTCGAGGTGGTGCGGTGGTGCTGTGGAGCGGTGGCTCAGCGGCCGTGGCGGGAGACGACCGGGGCCTGGTCGTCCTTGCCCTTCCAGATCTTGGCGCCGGCGAGGCCGCCGAGCGCGGAGGCGATGACGGTGAGGCCGAGGCCGAGGACGGCCCAGGAGGCGCTGCTGCGCGCGGTCTCGAGCGCCTGCGCGGGGTCGATGTCGGGCGGGTTGACGCCCTGGGCGGCCGAGGTGACCGTGCCCAGGTCCGTCAGCTGGGAGGCGATCTGACCCAGCGAGCCGAGCAGCGCGCCGCCGCCGACGACGCTGAGGAAGACGATGGCCACGACGCTGGTGGCCCACACCATGATCCCCTGCAGCAGCCCGGCGGAGACGTCGTGCCACATGGCGGTGGCGCCGGCGGTCAGCCCGCCGACGAAGAAGGCGATGAGGCCGATGACGCCGGTCGCGACGCCGGACGCGGTGCCGTCGTTCGCGCCC
>JBBSRD010000344.1:0-2266 GCA_038243415.1 Actinomycetales bacterium
CCGTCCCCGACGAGGTGCGCACGTCCTCGACCGACCCCGACGAGACCGGCCTGGTCATCGACGGCTCGGGCGAGCTGCGCCCGCCGGCGGAGCAGGAGCCGGGGCCCGGCGCCAAGGAGGGCTGATCCCGAGGCGCGCCCGTGAGGAGCTGGTCGCGGTGGGCCTCGTCGCAGCGGGAGGGGCCACGGGAGTGCTCGCGCGGGAGCTCCTGGACGCTGCGCTGCCCGCTCGCGGGGGAGTGCCGGCCGGCATCCTGCTCGTCAACCTCGCGGGCGCCTTCGCCCTCGGCCTTCTCGTGGAGGCGCTGGCCTCCGCCGGGCCGCCGACGCTGGGTCGCGTGCGGACCAGGCTCCTCCTGGGCACGGGTCTTCTCGGGTCGCTGACCACTTACAGCGCACTGATCGTGGGCTCCGGCATCCTCGCGCTCGACCGGTCGCTGGCTCTCGCAGCGGGCTACCTCGTCACGACGGTCGTGCTCGGCCTGCTGGCCACCGGCGCCGGCGTGGCCGTCGGCGGCCACCACCGCCGCGCGCACGGCCCAGGGGCCCGGGGGTGAGCGTCGTGCTGGTCCTCCTCACCGCGGCCCTCGGCGGGGTCGGGGCCGTCGCCCGGTTCGCCGCCGACCGCTTCCTCGCCCCCCGCATGCCCGACGGCCTCCCGTTCGCCACTGTGGTCATCAACGCCGTCGGGTCCTTCGTGCTCGGCGTCCTGGTGGGAGCGAGCCGCTGGCACGGGCTCGACGACGGCGTCGTCCAGGTGGTCGGCGCCGGGCTGCTGGGCGCCTTCACGACCTTCTCGACCGTCTCCCTCGACGCGGTGCAGCAGATCCGTGAGGGCCGATGGGCCGTCGGGACGGCCATCGCCGGTGGCGGGCTGCTCGTGTGCCTGGCGGGCGGCGGTGCCGGCCTCGCGCTGATGTCGCTGGCCTGAGGAGCCCCGCCCGCACCGGACGCCTTGCTTTTGACGCAATGACGTCATGGCGTCGCTTCATGCTCTGGCGACGTCCGTCCGTGATCCTCCTGCTGTCGCTCCTCGTGGGGGCGGCGGCGACCCTCATGATCGGGCCGCGGGCCCCCTCGCTCCCGGCCGCCACCTCGACCGACACGGGCGACCCGGCGCTCGCTGCGCGCGTCCACGAGGTCTTCGGGCACGGGAAGGGCCACCGCGGCGTCGCCGTGGCGCTCGTCGACGCCGACGGCACGGCCACCTTCGCCGGTGTCGGCGACTCGGGCGATCCCGCCCGGCGACCGTCGACGGGAGCACGCGCTTCGAGATCGGCTCGGTGACCAAGGGGCTGACGGGCATGCTCGTCGCGGAGCAGGTGCGCCGCGGTGAGGCCTCCCTCGACGACCGGATCGGAGGGGCCACCCTCGCGGAGCTCACGGCCCACCGGTCGGGGCTCCCCGGCCTGCCGCCGTCCACGGTCGCCACGGGCCTCCTCTCGCGGCTGAGCGGCGGCGACCCGTACTCCGGGGGCGCGGCCCGGGTGCTGGCCCTGGCCCGCGACCAGGATCCCGAGGGCGGTGCGGAGCCCGCGTACTCCAACCTCGGGGCGGCAGCCGCCGGAGACCTCGTGGCCGACCGCGCCGGCGTCCCCTACCCGGAGCTCCTCCGCGAGCGCGTGCTCGGGCCCCTGGACATAGACGCGACGACGATCGCGAGCAGCGAGGACGACCTGCCCGGCAGCAGGGCCCGCGGCACGAGCGCCTCCGGCACCGACCGCGTCCCCTGGACCGCCGAGGGGTGGGCACCCGCGGGGGTCGGACCGTGGTCCACCACCCCGGACCTCGCGCGCCTCGTCGCCGCGCTGGCCGACGGCAGCGCGCCCGGTGCCACCGCGACGGACCCGGAGGCGCACGTCAGCGATGCCGACCAGATCGGCCTGTTCTGGATCACCTCGACCTTCGACGACCGCGAGGTCACCTGGCACGACGGCGCCACGGGCGGGTTCAGCTCCTTCGTCGGGTTCGAGCGCGACACCGGGCGCGGCGTCGTCGTCCTCGCGAACACCGACGCCTCCGTCGACGCCCAGGCCCTCGAGCTGCTGCGGGGCGGGGTATGAGCCTCCCGGTCGTGGTGCTGCTCGCGGTGGTCGCCTCCGTCTGCGTCGCCCCGGCGGTCAGGGCGCTGCGGGGTCGCCGCCGGTTCGGGTTGAAGGACCGGGCCGGGGCGGCCGTCGGCGTCGCCGGCGCGGTGACCGGCGCGGTCGCCGCTCGCCAGCTCCTGCCCTGGGAGGTGCTGCCCGCCGCCCTGTGGGCGCTCACCG
>JBBSRD010000345.1:0-2247 GCA_038243415.1 Actinomycetales bacterium
CGGGGTCCTCGGCGAGGGCGCGAGCGGCGACCGGCGTGTCGAGCACCAGCACCAGCAGCCCCAGCACGCCGGCGCCGTCCTCGCCGTCCTCGGCGTCCGCGACGAGCGGCGCGCTCCCGGACGCCCCCTCGGAGCGGTCGCGGCGGCCCTGGCGTGAGTCGACGCGGCACACCAGCACCTGCTCCGGGCCACCGCCGCCACCGCCGCTCAGGCGCGCGGCGAGGGCGGGCCCGGCGAGGGCCAGCGGCGGCGAGGCGGGGTCGAGGACGTCGCCCACCTGGGCGGACCCGATCTCGCCGCCGGGCGCCAGCGACAGGTCGCCCTCCACCGCCTCGACCAGCAGCGGTCCGCTCCGGTCGTCGGCCGGGACCAGCGCCAGCGCGGCGCCTCGGGCACCGGCGGCGGCGCGCGCGAGGCGGGCGACCTCGGCGCTGCCCGATGCCCGGCCCGCGGGGACCAGCGCCCGCGAGGCCCCGGCGGACGCGGCGGACCAGCGCTGGCGGGTGAGGACCTGCTCGTAGAGCCGGGCGTTCTCCACCGCGACCCCCGCGGCGGCCGCGAGCGCCGCGAGCATCTGCTCGTCGGCCTCGGTGAACCCCTCACCGGCCCCGTCGCCGGCCGCTTCATCGGCCTTTTCACCGGCGCAGCCCTCCTCGATCTTGTCGGTGAGGTAGAGGTTCCCGAACACCGCCCCGCCGGCGCGGACGGGGACCCCGAGGAAGGAGCTCATCACCGGGTGCCCGGGCGGGAAGCCGACCGCGCCGGGGTGCTCGCGCAGGTCCCGCAGGCGCAGCGGCTCCGGGTGGCGCACCAGCTCGCCGAGGGCGCCGAGGCCGCGAGGGGGCGCTCCGATCTGCTCGCGCTGCGCCGGCGTCATCCCCGAGGTGATGAACGCGTCGAGGCCGCCGTCGGGCCCGATGACGCCGAGCGCCGCGTACCGCGCGCCCCCGAGCTCGCGGGCGGCGTCGACGATCCGGGCGAGCACCGCGTGGAGCTCGAGGTCTCCCCCCAGGTGGGAGATCGCGTCGAGCAGCGCCGCCCAGCGCGTGGTCAGGGCGTCGGCGTCCGCCGGCGCAGGGGTCGTCCCCGGAGCCACCATCTCGCCGATGCTAGAGGTAGCGGGCACCGTCCCGCGGGCGTCGGGACGCCGGCGTCAGGCCTGCTCCGGGGCCTTCTCGGGGGCCCGGTCCGGGCCGTAGGTCCCTGGTGCCCGGGACCTCCGGTCGACGCGGTCGCGGGCCCCGCCGGACCAGGATGGGAGCGGAGGTGGTCGAGGTGACCGTGCAGGACACGACCCAGCAGCCGCAGGAACCGGCCCGGCAGTCCGACGATGCCCGCGGGAGGCCCGGGCGCGCTGGTCACGGCCGCGTGGTGGTGGGCTACGACGGCTCGCCCGGCTCCGTCGAGGCGCTCACGTGGGCGGCCGTCGAGGCCCGCGCCCGCGGTGTGTCCCTCACGGTGCTGGCCGCGGCGGACCTCTCCGCGGCCGCCTCCACCGGGACCCCGTCGCTGGTGGACGGCGTGCGGGCCGGTCAGGAGCGCCTCGCCGCGGAGGGCGTGGCCTGGGTCAGGGAGGTGCACGGCGCCGTCCCCCACCCGGGCGATCCGGGGACGAGCGCCGAGGTGGCCCTGACGAGCCCGGTGTCCGCCCTCGTGGACGCCTCGGCCGGCGCGGACCTCGTGGTGGTCGGCAACCGGGGGCACGGCCGGGTCGCCGGCGCGCTGGTGGGCTCCGTCGCCTTCTCCGTCACCGCTTCCGCCTCGTGCCCCGTGGTGGTGGTCCGCGGCGGGTCGGCCCACCGCGCCGGCCCGAGCGCTCCGGTGGTGGTCGGCGTCGACGACTCCCACGGGGCCACCGACGCCGTGGGGTTCGCCGCCGACGCCGCGCACCGCGCGGGCGCGACGCTCGTGGTCCTCGCCGTCTGGACGATGCCCGAGGTGCGGGCGGGCGGCTATGCCGAGCCCTACGGGCAGGAGCTCGTCGAGTGGGCCCGGCGCGGCGCCATGGTCAGCGCCGACATCGCTGCCGACGCAGCCCGCAGCGCCCACCCCGGGCTGCCCGTCACGGTGCGCGTGGTCGAGCAGCGCCCGGCCGCGGCCCTCGTCGACGCCTCCGCCGACGCCGGCCTCGTCGTGGTCGGGGCGAGGGGGCGGAGCAGCATCTTGTCTCTCTTCCTCGGCTCGGTGAGCCACGCGACCATCCACGGCGCCCGCTGCCCCGTCGCCGTCGTGCGGCGCCATGGTCCC